>JAFUAE010000114.1 GCA_017460845.1 Lachnospiraceae bacterium | reverse complement strand
TCATCAGCATCACGACCAAGCTGCAGCGCATCCTTTTTCCGGGTTTTTTCCGGGACAAGGTCTATAAGATCTACAGCATTGATAACAGCGTTGCCACGCTGACTGAGGATGTTGTCTATAATCTCAATAAGCAGATCGTCCGTGTGCTGAAATATAATACAGAATATGCAGACTATGACTGGGATCAGCTTAACCGGAAGGCCGAGGAGATCACGCTGGCCTTTCTCCGTACGATTCCAAAGATCCGTGCGCTTCTGGATACGGACCTCTCCGCTGCGTATGACGGAGATCCCGCTGCTACCGGCAAGGATGAGGTCATTTACGCCTATCCGGGCATCCGTGCGATCTCGATCTACCGCATGGCGCATGAGCTCTACCTGCTGAAGGTGCCGATCATCCCGCGCATCATGACCGAGCATGCACACAGCACGACCGGCATTGACATTCACCCGGGCGCAACGATCGGCAAGTATTTCTTTATCGACCACGGCACCGGCATCGTTGTCGGCGAGACGACCGTGATCGGGGACAATGTCAAGCTCTATCAGGGCGTGACGCTCGGCGCCCTCTCCACCAGAGGCGGACAGAGCCTGCGCAATAAGCGCCGTCACCCGACGATCGAGGATAATGTTACAATTTATTCCGGTGCATCGATCCTCGGCGGAGACACCGTGATCGGCCACGATTCCGTCATTGGCGGTAATACCTTCATTACAGAATCCGTAAAACCCGGTTCCAGAGTCGCAGCCAAGGCCCAGGAGCTTGTCTACAGTTCCTCCGGCGCTGCCGAGACCAACGAGCGTGTGGACCGTATCTGGGAAGGCAGGAAATAAACCTGAGAATCTCAGGGATCCGCAATGACCGGCTTACTGCGCTTCCGGCACCACTTTTCTTTGATTACAGGAAGGACAAAAGCGGCGCCTCCAAGTGCTCAGACAATAAGCCGGTCATTGCGGATCCTTTTTCTTTTTTCATGATTCATTGGATTCTGACATTTAGATGCAGCACAGCCCGGCAGGTTTTCAATTCCTGCCGGGCTGCTTTTTATTCCGAACATATTATCATTTTATTGTAATTTTACAGTCATAGACAGGAATATTCGGGCACTATGTATGGGGCACACCCTCAGGACCCGATCCCGAGCATCCTGGCGTCAGATTCGCCAGGCTACGCTAACATTTACCTCTGTACGCGGCCGCTGCCGTCTCCGCTCATCAGCTTCTCCACATCAGATACGCCAACGCGGTTGAAATCGCCGGAAATGCTGTGCTTCAGGCAGGACGCTGCTGCAGCAAAATCAAGTGCCTTCTGCTTATCCTTATAAACCTCCAGTCCGTAGATCAGGCCGGCAGTAAAGCTGTCGCCGGCGCCGATCCTGTCGAGGATATCCAGGACCTCATATTTTTTGGAAAGATAAAACTGTTCCCTGTCGTTGAGGCAGGCTGACCAGCTGTTCCAGTCTGCATAATGACTCTCCCTCAGTGTAATGGCAATCATCTTCATCTGCGGGAACATCTCCAGTACCTTGTCGCCGAGATCACGGTATTTTGCGGGATCCAGCTTTCCGGATTCCGCTTTAATATCACTGCTTATCCCGAGTGAATTCTGGATATCTTCTTCATTTGCAACTGCAATATCTACATACTTTGAAAGCTCACGCATGACCTCGGGTGCCTTGCATCCATACTTCCAGAGCTTTTTCCGGTGGTTCATATCCATGGAAATGGTAATGCCGCGCTTTCTGGCTTCCTGGACGCACTCAAAGGAAAGCTTCATTGCACTTTCCGAAATCGCCGGCGTAATTCCCGTAATATGCAGCCAGCCGATCCCTTCAAAGGCCTTTTCCCAGTCAAGGGTTCCGGGCTGTGCCAGAGAAATGGCAGAATATGCCCTGTCATAGACAACCTTTGACGGAAGCTGGTTTGCGCCGGGTTCTACATAATAGATGCCCATGCGGCCTTCTCCGCGGGTGATCCTCGATGTGTCAACGCCGAAATATCTGAGTTCCCTTACGCATGCGTCTCCGATCGGATTATCCGGCAGGACTGTCATAAAGGCCGCATCCATTCCGAAATTGGAGAGAGATACGGCAACATTCGCCTCTGCTCCTCCAAAGGTAGCCTCCAGCATGGAGGATTGAAAAAAGCGCTCGTATCCGGGAGTTTTCAGCCTGAGCATAATTTCTCCAAATGTCAGAAATTTCATAGTCTTCACCTCCTGTTTTCTTCAAATATCTTTTTTGCTTCTGCACAAAGAAAGGTAATTTTTTCGAAATTATGAGAAGCGATATCGTCTTTTTTACACATCCAGCTGCCGCCCACCGCATAAACATAGGGCGCTGCTGCATATTCCTTCAGATTCTCCGCATTCACGCCGCCTGTCGGTATAAACTTTAAGCCCACAAACGGTCCGGACAGTGCCTTCATTGCGGAAAGTCCCCCATAGACATTTGCAGGGAAGAATTTTACGATCTGAAGTCCGCATCCGATCGCTTCCATGATTTCCGTCGGGGTCACGCAGCCGGGAGTCACTGCAATGCCGTTGGCAGCGCAGTATTCGACAGTCCTTTTATCAAAGCCCGGACTTACGATAAACTTTGCTCCTGCCTCGACCGCTGTTTTGCACTGTTCCAGATTCAGGACGGTTCCTGCCCCGACCAGCATTTCCGGCACATTCTCCGCAACTGCCCTGATCGAATCCTTTGCAGCCGCGGTTCGGAAGGTGATTTCCATAACATCCACGCCCCCGGCCAGCAGGGCTTTTGCAGCAGGAACAGCATCTTCTGCATGCTCGATTACGACAACAGGTATCACTCCGCAGCTTCCCAGTTTTTCAATCACATTCATAATGAACCCATTCCTTTCCGGAGAAACTCCAACAGCTATCACAAAGAGCCGGTGCAATCATTTCATTACACCGGCCCTCTCAACTTAACCGAATACTGACAGCAGGAAACCTGCTGCGATCGCGGAACCGATCACGCCCGCCACGTTCGGGCCCATTGCATGCATAAGCAGGAAATTGGACTTGTTGTATTTGCGGCCCACATCCTGTGAAACGCGCGCTGCCATGGGCACAGCGGAAACACCTGCGGAACCGATCAGCGGATTGATTTTTCCGCCGGTCACCTGATACATTACCCTGCCGCCCAGCAGGCCGCCGATCGTCGAAATACTGAATGCGATCAGGCCGAGAATAATGATGAAGATCGTCTGGATGTTCAGGAAGGTGTCCGCTACCATGGTCGCACCGACGCTGGTCGCCAGAAAGATCGTCACGATATTCATCAGTGCGTTCTGTGCCGTATCGGAGAGCCTGTCCGTTACGCCGCACTCGCGGAACAGATTGCCGAGCATCAGGCATCCGATCAGCGGAGCTGTCGACGGAAGCAGGAGGATCACGAAGGTTGCCACCACGATCGGGAATATGATCTTCTCATTCCTGGAAACCTGTCTCTTCTGCTCCATTTTCACCTTGCGCATTTCTTCTGTTGTGAAAAGCTTCATCAGGGGCGGCTGGATCATCGGGATCAGCGCCATGTAGGAATATGCCGCAATGGCGATCGGGCCGAGCAGATGAGGAGCAAGCTTGGTCGTCAGGAAAATGGCAGTCGGGCCGTCCGCGCCTCCGATGATGCCGATCGAGGCCGCTTCATTGCCGGTAAAGCCAAGCAGGATCGCGCCGAAAAATGCGGCAAAGACGCCCAGCTGAGCCGCAGCGCCAAGCAGCATGCTCTTCGGGTCGGAAATCAGGGGACCGAAATCCGTCATGGCTCCGACGCCCATAAAGATCAGCGAAGGATAGATCCCGGCCTTAACGCCGATATAAAAGAAATCCAGCAGGCCGCAGTTGCTCATAATATAGCCGTAGCTGTGATAATACGGACTGGAAGGATCCAGGAAGGTCGACCAGATCTCCGGATGATACAGTGCATTCTCGCCGCCGAGCGCCACAAAATAGGACAGGTTTGAAAGCAGGCAGCCGAAAGCAATACCGCAAAGCAGCAGCGGTTCGAATTTTCTGACAATACCGAGGTACAGAAGAACAAACGCGATCAGGATCATGATCAGGTTCTTCCAGCCTCCGGCCATAAAGAATCCGGCAAATCCGGACTCCATGACCAGCTTCTGTAAGGTTGCTAATACATCCATGTGCGTCTCCTTATGCGATTACGACAAGCGGGGATCCGGTCTCTACAACATTGCCGCTGCTGACAACGATCTGGGCCACGGTTCCGCTCTTGGTTGCAACGACTTCATTTTCCATCTTCATGGCCTCAAGGATCAGAAGAACATCGCCCTCTTCGACACGCTGTCCCTGTGTCACATTGATCTTCAGAATATTACCCGGCATCGGGCTCTTAATGACCTCGCCTGCTGCAAGCGCCGCTGCCGGTGCCGCAGCTGCGGGTGCCGGCGCTGCAGGAGCTGCAGCTGCCTGAGGAGCCGGTGCCGCCGGTGCCGAAGAAACGGGTGCCACGGATTCGTACTCATCGATCAGCATGGCGCTGCCCTCTTCCACCTCGACCTCATATACTCTGTTATTTAATGTCACTTTATATTTCATTCCTTGACCTCCCTGATGGAAATGAAGCGCAGTTCATTGATCGGCTTGCCGAGCGTGTCCGCTACGATTGCCATGATCATGGCCGCATCCTTCGGATCTGTATCATAGAGCTTGATTTCTCCTGCGCTGCCGGGTGCGGGCGTCCTGGTGACAGGTGCCTGTTCCGCATCCCGGACGGCTGCGGTCTCTGAAGCCGGTTTATTCATCGCTTTGCCGAGGATCATGACGACGATCATCAGCAGGATCAGCCCGAAAAACACGACTGCATATCCCATAACTGCCGTGAGTACGGCACTCCCGATGCTCATCTCTGTCATCTTATGCCTCCTCCATTCTGGTAATGGAATACTTCACGCACTTCTCCTCTTTTTCTCTGCGTTTCGCGAAGAAACGCTCCGCAACCTCCGGGAACAGGATATAGCTGAGTACATCCTCTTCACATCTTGCAGTATCGCCGAGCTTCGCCTCAGCCTTCTCGAAAGTATCTGTCGGAAGGGAATCGGCATATCTGCCCTCGATGGGCTTCAGCTCTCCGAGGATCTTTGCCCTGACTTCGGGATCTATCGGGGCTGGCGTATTGCCGTATTCGCCTCTGCAGTAAGCCTTGATCTCCGCTCCGACGTTCTTGTATCTCTCGCCGGTCAGAACATTCTGTACGGCCTGTGATCCCACGATCTGGCTGGTCGGGGTCACAAGCGGCGGATATCCCATATCCCTGCGGACCTTCGGGGTTTCCAGAAGCGCTGCCTCAAACTTATCCAGTGCGCCGAGAGATTTCAGCTGGCTGAGCAGGTTGGAAAGCATGCCTCCCGGGATCTGGTAGGTCAGGCACCTGGTATCCGTCGTCAGTGAGATCGGATTCAGTGTGCCGTCCTCAATATATCCCTGACGGATCGGCTTGAAGAAATCCGCGATCTTAAAGATCGCATCCTCATCCAGTCCGGTCTCATAACCGAGGGACTTCGCCACATAATAAAGAGTCTCCGTCGCCGGCTGGGACGTGCCGCCGGACATCGGGGAGATCGCAGTATCGATCACATCGACGCCTGCCTCGATTGCCTTCATATAAGTCATAAATGCCATGCCGGTCGTGGAATGCGTATGAATGACCAGCGGAAGGTCGACCGCATCCTTGATTGCGCTGACGAGCTCGTAAGCCGCAACCGGCTCCAGAATGCCTGCCATATCCTTGATGCAGATCGAGCTGACGCCCATCGCCGCAAGTTCCTTTGTCAT
Source organism: Lachnospiraceae bacterium (assembly GCA_017460845.1). Classification (GTDB taxonomy): domain Bacteria; phylum Bacillota; class Clostridia; order Lachnospirales; family Lachnospiraceae; genus Avilachnospira. The sequence continues at coordinate 9,218 of JAFUAE010000114.1, read as the reverse complement.
GGATACGTATTTGTCCAGCGTATGCACCGGACTGGTCGTATAGGAAATCGCACCGGAAGCCGTTGCCCCGTTTTTAAGTGTTTCGTCGATTGCGACCTTCAGGTTATTGAGGTCATTCAGCGCATCAAAAATACGGATCACATCGATTCCGTTTCTGACTGAGGCTCTGACAAAGCGCCTGACGATATCATCCGGGTAATGCTTATATCCGAGGATATTCTGTCCGCGCAGCAGCATCTGCAGCTTCGTATTCGGCATTTTCTTCCGGATCTTTCTGAGACGCTCCCAGGGATCTTCATTCAGAAAACGGAGGCATACATCGAAGGTAGCTCCGCCCCATACTTCCGCGGAATAGAATCCGGCGTGATCCATCGTATCCAGGATCGGCTCAAATTTATCATATGGAAGACGCGTCGCGATCAGGGACTGATTGGCGTCTCTCAGAGCTGTTTCCGTAAATTGCACCTTTTTCAAGTCAAGACCTCCATTTTTACATTTTTTATAAAATCGGATTTAGATTTCATGCAAGATATACAAAGTATAGTATCTGAAAATAAAGGGTTTGTAAAGGAAAAAGAGTGATAAATAAAAGTCAATCCTGACAATTATTTATCACTCTTTTCTCATAAAATATTCTTCGCTTTTTCGAAGATAAAGGTCCTCATCGGACAGTAAAGCATAGCCGTTACGACCGCTGCAAAGCCGTCCAGGGTAAGGGTCTGATCACTGCCCCAGAGACCGGTGAGCATCAGAAACAATGCAATGAAGATCACTGCAAATGCAATGCTCAGGCTTCCCTCCCGGGTCTCGTAAAACTTCGGGATACGTGGCTTTGGATCGCGGGCGCCCTTTTTCTTCATTGCAGCCTTGAGAGCTTCCGTTTCCTTCCTCAGCTGTGCCTTCCGTTTTTTGTCATACACATAAACGAGCAGGGGCGTCAGGATCAGGGCTGCAGCGCCGGCGATCCTGAAGTCCAGCCTTTCCGCATTTCCCGTGCTCAGAGCATAGATCTGGCCGCAGCCGTTCATCAGTGCAAGTATCAGGAACAGGGCGCAGACCGCAATGCCGGCGGGCAGAGTCATTTCCAGCGCTTTCTTAAGTATGCGCAGCAGCCCTCCGTGCTTCAGCATGCCCTTTGTCTGCAGCAAAATCAGGCCGATACAGTCCAGGACAAACAGGATCACGGAGCCCTCAGCAAATACCGACAGAGGGCCGTAAGCCTTTTCCGCCTGGTTCACAAAGCCATAGCCCGTTGCTGTTTCGGGAAAGTCAAAGGCAGGCGCGGACTGTGCGCCCGAACGCAGGATCAGAAGAACAAGAGCCGCGGCAAGCATCACAAGATACGGCACTAAAGCCTCCTTCGGGTCAATGTTTTCCAGATCATCTTCTCTCTCCGCGCTGATCTGCTGCCAGATGTCTTTTTTATGATATTCTGTCTGGTATCCGCTTTTTTCCCCCGATGCAAAATGATACTGCCTCAGGATCCGGTACATCAGTGCGGCGGAAAACAGCAGAAGCATGACGGGCATGGCGTTCCAGATGCCCTTGCACCCTTCCGCGGCGATCATCAGGGCAGAAGCCCTGAAAATGCTGAAAGAGATAAATACGGTGATCAGTGCGGCAACCGGGGCTGCCTCCGGGATCCCCCAGCGGAAAATCAGCAGCAGCAGAAAAAGAAATACGGGAGCAGCTGCTGCCGCAATCGTCAGATAGTTAACAGGCAAAGTCATTTCCGGTCTCCTCTGCGCTTATTCCTTTTTCCCGGGCTGATCCGCGCTCATTGTCACGTCAGCATAAAACTTTTCAAGGCCCTTTTTGGTCTTAAATGCAGCGAGATATACATAATCGCCCATTGCCGGAGCCAGAGCGCCGTCCACAAGATCGTAGAGACGGATGTTATCCGCATACTTGCGGTTAATGTCCCTGACGCTGTATTTGTATTTTTTGCTGAAGCGCAGTCCCGCAAATCCGCAGAAATAATGCTCGCCCGGCACGATCTCCGTGCGGTCGAAGGCAACCATGTCCGCCCAGATCTTATATACATCGGTGCTCCGGGCATAATTGATCATATCCGGGGTCAGTCCGCCGCTCGGGCGCATATTGACCTCCAGCGCCATCAGGTCGCCGGCCTTGCCGAGACCCGGATGATCCGTAAGCAGACGGAAAAATTCAAAATGCACGAAGCGGCTCTTTACGCCGAAGCTCCTTACCGCCGCACGGCCGAATTTTCTGGTGTCCGCCGCCAGCTCCTTTACAATATAGAACAGGGAGTTATCCGCATTGTTGACGACATCCATAATCGAATCCGGCGTGACATTTCCCGCTTCAAAGATCGGATTGCCCTGGGAATCGATAATGGCATCATAGGAGTTGATCTCCGCGTTGATGAATTCCTCCATAATATATTCGGTCTGGGGCCATTTGTCCTCAAAGAAGGCTTCGAGTTCCCTGTCATTGCTGATCTTGAAGGTATGGGATGCGCCGACACCGTTATCCGGCTTGGCCACTACCGGATAGCCGACCTCATCGATAAACGCCCTGCATCCCGCAAAATCATCCACCATATGGTAGCGTGCGACCGGAATGCCGACCTTCTGATAGTACTCCTTCATCTTGGACTTATATTTGATGCGGGGCAGGTCCTCAACCTGAAAACCGGTTTTGATATTGAAATCCGTGCGCAGCCTTGCATCGCTTTCCAGCCAGTATTCATTGTTGGACTCAAGAAAATCGATGCGGCCGTATTTAAATGTAAAAAAGGCAACGGCACGGTAGACCTCGTCATAGTCCTCCAGAGTCTCAACCTTATAATACTCGGTCATGCTGTCCTTCTGTTCCCAGCTCAGTTCGTCATAGGGCTGGTCGCCGATTCCAAGGACATTCAGGCCGTTGTTTTTCAATTCCCTGCAGAAGCGCCAATAGTTCGTAGGAAAATTCGGTGAAATAAAAATAACATTTTTCATATATCTGCCTCCGCTGCACGGCTGTCCGACCGTGTATATCTTACTACGAAAGTCAGCGAGCCGAGCACAAAGTGCGAAGGGGATGCGCTACTTTCATGTATGCGTAGTGACAGCGCAGCTGTCACGAAGTTTAATATCTCAAATACTTCTTTCCTGTGTGATGTGAATGTCAAAAGTCTTACTGCCCGAGCAAAAACGGCATATAATATTCCGCCTGCTTGAACCACCACGGCCAGTTATGATTGACGTCATATCCCCAGTAATCAAACCAGATATTGATGCCTTTGGACTTGCAGATTTCGTCCAGCTCCCTGGTGGTCTCCGGCTGTTCCCACGCGCCCTGTCCGACGCAGATCACAGCTCTTTCATTGTTGTACATTTCGATATACGGATGATCCTGCGGAAGGTTTCACAAATATTCCACCGGCGAATTCAGATAAACCTTTTCGTCCCGGTAATCCCCGAATCCGTAGGAAGCCGTGTAGATGCCGCTCAGCGCCATCAGTCCGCGGAAAATATCCGGTCTTCTCAGATACAGATTGACTGCATGCGTCGCGCCCAGGCTGCAGCCGAAGGTGATGATGCGTGTGTCTCCTCCCCCGTTTCTCTCGCCGGCAATGTACTGAATATACGGGACCACCTCATAGAAAATATATTCCATCCAGCTCTCATGGCGCCAGCTCTTATAGCCTCCATCTCCGAATTCGGAAGACCAGGTCTCCTTATCGATCGTATCAATGGAAAAGACCATGACCTGACCGCTGTCGATCCACGGGCTTAAGACCTCGCTCATATGAAAGCTCTCAAAATCATAAAAATGTCCGTTCTGACACGGTATAAAAAGCATCGGAACACCGGCATGTCCATAGAGACAGCCTTCCATATCCCGGTTGAGTTTCATGCTGTATTGTTTAAAGTATTCCTTGTTCATATTTCTCCTTTGGCGCAAATCGAACACTTGCTCATTTCCTGCTCAATTTTATAATAATCCCGTCCGTATTGCAAGACGCTCAGTTTAGGCTTGAAACACCCTGACTTTCTTTTTATAATAGATTTCATCTATTTCCTGGTTGCTGTTCATCCGGGCATGAACAGCTCAGAAAGGAGCAAACATGCCTATTCGCATTCAGAACGATCTCCCGGCCAAGGAGATTCTCGAGCATGAAAATATATTTGTCATGGATGAATACAGATCGACGCATCAGGACATCCGTCCCTTAAAGATCGGTCTGCTGAATCTGATGCCGCTGAAAGAAGATACAGAGCTGCAGATCCTGCGTTCTCTTTCCAATACGCCCCTGCAGGTGGATGTCTCCTTCCTTGCGGTCTCTACCCATCAGTCCAAAAATACATCGGCCAATCATCTGAACCGCTTCTACCAGACCTTCCGCGAAGTGGAAAACGAGCGCTTTGACGGCCTGATCATCACCGGCGCTCCGATCGAGCTCATGCCCTTCGAAGAAGTGGATTTCTGGCCGGAAATGGTCGATATCATGCAGTGGAGCACGGAAAATGTCACCAGCACGCTGCATCTGTGCTGGGGCGCGCAGGCCGGTCTCTACTATCATTACGGGATCGACAAGGTCACTCTGGATAAGAAGCTTTTCGGCGTTTTCAAGCACAGAGTCATGAACCGCAAGGTACCGCTCGTCCGCGGCTTTGACGATGAGTTTCTCATGCCCCATTCCAGGCATACGGATGTGCCGATCGACAAGATCCGCGCAGACAGCCGCCTGACGATCCTGGCGGAATCCGAGGAAGCCGGAGCATTCCTCGTTATGGCCAAGCAGGGCCGGCAGATCTTTATGATGGGTCATCCGGAATATGACCGCGTCACACTGGATCTTGAGTTCAAGCGCGATCTTGCAAAAGGTCTTCCGATCGATCTTCCGTGCAATTATTATCCGAATGACGATCCGGACCGCAAGCCTCTGCTCAGCTGGAGAGCTCACGCCAATAACATTTACACCAACTGGCTGAACTATTATGTCTATCAGATCACGCCGTATAATCTCTACGGCGCGCCGAAGGAGTTCTTCACCCAGGCCTGATCCCGGGCAAAGCTTTCAGACGATCACGCAGCGCTTTTGAATATTCCGGATCACAATTGAATGATCCCGCAAGGCTACTGCCATTTCTTACAAACCCGAATATCTTTATATAAACAACGGCACACCTTTCGGTGTGCCGCGTTTTTTACTTCATTTTATGAACTGTCTTTTCAGCTGTAAGTCTGCCATGACTTAGTCATCATAGGTCTCCGGGAAGAACAGTCTGCCTGTCTTCTCGTCGATCGGCTTGCCGATCATAGTTCCGATCAGGAAGAAGATCAGACCGGAGCCAACGCCCAGGATGATGTTGTGGAAGGAACCAAGCTTGATGCCTGCTGCCATTGTGATGCAGTAAACTGCAAGACCGCCGATAGCACCGAGAGTAGCACCCTCTTTGTTTGCTTTCTTCCAGAAGAGGCCAAGGACCAGTGTCCAGAAGAATGCTGTCTGCAGACCGCCGAAGGAGAACATGTTGATCCAGACAATGATATCCGGCGGCTTAATGCCCATGATAACTGCTGCAACACCCATGATAGCGGTAACTGCGATGGAGATCTTTCCAACGACCTTCTGATCGACTTCCTGTCCGTTCTTCTCCTTATAGTAGAGATAAACGTCCTTGACGATCGCGGAAGAACCTGCAATCAGGAGCGAGGAAATCGTAGACATGGTAGCTGCAAGCGGTCCGATAATAACAAGACCCGCAACGAACGGATGCATGTAGTTGACGATCAGGGACGGAACAACGGTATCTGTGGAAGCGCCTTCCGGAATGGTCTGCAGAACGCCCTTGGACAGAACGCCGAACAGATGCATGCCGACCATCATAGCGCCGACAACGATGGTACCATAGATCATAGCCTGATGTACGGACTTGGTATCCTTATAAGCAAGGCAGCGGACGTTGGACTGCGGAAGACCAAGTGTTGTGAATCCGCAAAGCATCCACTGTGTCAGATAAAGCTGTGTCGGGATGGAAGCAACTCCGCCCTTTTCAGCATACGGGCTGAGCATCACATAACCCTCGCCTGTAGCCTCTGCCTGAGCAGAAACCTCTGCGATGTGGCTGGTGATTGCTGCAAGTCCGCCGCCCTTGGAAATGATAGCATATCCAAGAAGGACCATACCGACGACCATGACCATTGCGCAGATGGTATCTGTAATTGCAACGGCATTGAATCCGCCGACGGTGGTATAAAGGACGACGACGACTGCGAAGAGCAGAAGTCCGAGTTCATAGCTGAGGCCTGTAGCTGCAGAGAAGATCTGTGCGCCGCCGATGAACTGTCCCAGCATGGTGGTCGTGAAGAATACGACGATCACGAGTGCAGAGAAGTTAGCAAGGAGCTCGGAATGATATCTCGCCCTGATGACATCGATAACAGTAACGGCGTCAACACGGCGGCCGATAACTGCCATCTTCTTACCAAGAACACCGAGTACGATGAATGCTGCCACAACCTGTGTGGATGCATAGTATACCCAGCCGTATCCTCTTGCCCATGCGGTACCCGGACCGGAAAGGAACGAGGAGACTGAAGAATAAGTTGCGACAAGTGTCATTGCCAGAACGAATCCGCCAAGGCTTCTGCCGCCGATGTAGTACTCCTTAGAGAAGTTCTTCGCTTTTGCATCTTCGGATGCCTTCTGAATATAGAAGCCCACGCCAAGCATGATTACGAAGAAAGCGATAACAGGAGTAAGCATTACTACAGTGTTACCCATTAAAAGTTACCTCCTTCCTCATCAGTCAGGTCGAAGTCTTTGAAGACATTCTTGACCAGCCAATACACCAGTGCAATCGACAGGAACCAGGATCCGAAGCAGCTGACCACCATCCATGCCGGGATGCCGAGAATCATTGCTCCCGGAGCCACTGCATACAGACCGAATCCGGTGACCCACCAGAATGCCATGACAATGAAGCCGATGATCCATGTCATCTTTGCTTCTTTGTTCATCTGAGTGAATTTTTCTTTCTCACTCATCTTCTGCATAACAAAACCCTCCTTTTTAGATTTTTTGATACGATTATCCGTATCTGCCACCACAGATACGAAATGCTCGTATCTGTCGGAACCGGCCAAAACACCAAACCGGCTCCATTTTATTTTAACAGCTTATGCTGTCAAAACCTGATTAGTTACACTGCAGGCATATCTCACGCCCGGCTTTTCCCTCAGGATCAGAAAGCTTCTGCTCCGTCGCGGACAAACTCCACCTTGCCGTCGATCATGGTCATGTCAACCTGGACCTTGTTGATATCCATCTTATCGATTGCGAGGATATCACAGTCACAAACGATCATATCCGCCAGCTTGCCGACCTCCAGGCTTCCCTTGATATTTTCCTCGTAGGAACCGTAAGCGCCGTACAGGGTTGCGATCCTGACGCCTTCCAGCACGGATACGCACTGTTTCTGGTTGCACTGGACATTGCGGACTCTGTCATAACGGTTGATCGCGCCGTCAAGGCACTCGAATCCGTAAGGGCCAGACGGGGCATCACTCTGCAATGAAGGCTTCATACCGGCGTCGATCATGCTCTTCAGTGCGCCGAAGTAGTCATTTCTCTTTCCGTAAAAGCGCTCATAGTTTCCGCCGTTCTTGGCCGGGATACCCGCGTTGACGGACGGGCAGATATTCATCTTTGCCATACGGTCAATGAGATCCTGATCCGTCAGCGTGCAGTGCTCGATACGATGGCGTCTTGCACGGAAAGCTTCCTTATCCGGGCAGGCCTCGAATGCCTTTTCAAAGCCTTCCACCATATACTCTACCGCACCGTCGCCGATCGCATGTGCCGTTGCCTGGCCTTCCGCCTTATCAATGGCCATGATATACTCGGCAACCTCTTCTCTGGTCCAGGCCTTTTCCCTGTGAAGCGTCGGGTCATGATCATAAGGCTCTCTGGTATAGCAGCTCGGTCCTGCGGAACCGCCGTCGATCATGAACTTGTTGGAGCCCATTTTGAAGAATTCATCGCCGAGTCCGGGGCGAAGCCCGAGCTCAAAGAGCATATGCTCGTTATCTTCCTTGGAGAACGGCTTTCCGAAAATACTGTGGAGCGCCATGTAGACTCTCGGCTTAAACTTTCTCTCTCTGGCCAGCTTCTGCATCGAATGATAGGACGGCCTGTCGAGTGCTCCCATATCATGGATGGAAGTCAGGCCCTTGGAAACCATTTCATCTCCGACACGGATGACCGCTGCCTCCAGTGCCTCTTCCGGATAGTGCACCTTGCCCCAGAGAGCAAAAAGCGTCACGCCATAAAGGATACCGGTAAGCTTGCCGTCCTTGACTTCTACGTCTCCCTCAGGGAACTTTGCCGCATCTTCTGCGGTATAAAGGCCGATCTGTGCAAGTGCCTTCGAGTTGAACATGCACTTGTGGCCGCTTCCCTCCATGCACTGAACCGGATTATCCGGTGCCCAGGTATCCAGCTCCTCCAGTGAAGGATCGCGTTTTTCGGCAAGATTCGGGATCTCATAACCCCACATGGAGATCCATTCTCCCGGTTTCTTGATTGCAAGCGCCTTATCGATCTCGTTTTTGATATCGCCGAGACTTGCAATGCGGTCTCCGAAAAGACTGATCATCGGAGAATCCGGCTCTGTCCCGAGAAGTCCCAGGAGGAACGGATGGATATGGGTATCGATCATGCCCGGCATCAGTGTCCTTCCGCCAAGATCATAGACTTTTGTCTTATCATCAATCAGGGTCTTCAGTTCTTCTGTAGTCCCGACATATACGATCTTATTGCCTTTGATCCCGACTGCTTCCGCAATGTCATCCGTTTCATTGACGGTAATGACCTTACCGTTAATGAAAGCGATGTCAATGTAAGAATAATCAAAATACATGCGCATCCCTCCTTCTCGGAAAAATATTAACGATATTGAACAATGTACATTCTGTAAACATCATCAGAAATAACGCGAATGCACAAAAACTATAAAATTTTTATAAACTTATTATGCACTTGATTATAAACAAAGTCAATAAATTTACAGATGTATAAAAAAATACATTTAGTACATATCATCTGTTTTATCAAAATAATCAAAAATTGAATAAAATAATCGAGTAGGGCGGACTTTCTCCGCCCTCTCACACCACCAGTACGTGCCGTTCGGCATACGGCGGTTCAACATAACTTCAAAGCATGACGCTCATTATAATAATCAAGGCAACTTACAAGCCCT
>JAFUAE010000013.1 GCA_017460845.1 Lachnospiraceae bacterium | reverse complement strand
CTCGCTGACGGCGAGGAGCTCAGAGAGCCGGCAGAACAGCTTACCGGCGAGCGTCCGGAGCTTCCGGAGGACATCCAGAACGGCGAGCGTCCGGAGCTTCCGGAGGGCGCAGAGTCTGAAATGACGGAAAAAGGCCCCGGCATCGATCTGATGAAGCGGATGCGCAGTTTCCCGCCGAAGATGCAGGAAGAGACTGAGAGCGCAGCTGCTGAAGCCTGAAGATCTGTAATGAAACCCTGATTTGATCAGTGATTCTTTAAATACCTGTGAATCGCAGGGCTGCGAAGTCCCGCCTGCGGGACTTTACAGCCCTGCTTTCCAGGCATCCGTCATATACGACTGACACCGCGAGGAGGCACCTGGTTTTGTTCTTATTTACGATTGCAGATCCGGCTGAAGAGGCCGTCAGAGCGCAGAACGATCCTGAATTCATGAACCGGTTCATTGAAAGGAACCGGCGCTTTGTCATGTTCTGCGCTTTCCGGACACTGAAACATTTTATTTCCGAGAGCGACGATGAATGGTCCGTCGCTCTGATCGCTTTCCACGAGGCAGTCCTTGCTTATGACAGGGAAAAAGGAAACTTCAAACAGTTCGCTGCCCTGATCATCCGCCGCAGACTCATCGATCACCTGAATGCTGAGCGCCGGCATGCGGCTGAGATCCCTGCAGACACATTTTCCGCTGATATTAGTGAAGATGAGGACGATGTCTCTCCTCTTCAGCTGGAGCTTCGGAAAAAGGAAGCAGAGCTTTCAGAGAACGACTCCGCGCACACCGGGGGAGTGCCGGGAAGTACGCCTGTCCGTGACGAGATCGAGGCGGTGCAGCAGCTCCTTAAACATTACGGCTTCAGTTTTTTTGATCTGACAGAGTGCTCTCCGAAGGCAGAAAAAACAAAAACAACCTGTGCTGTGCTGGTAAACCTTCTTGTGACAGATGAGATGCTGTTTCTTAAAATGCGGGATGCGAAAAGCCTTCCTGTAAAAGATCTCTGCGAAAGATCCGGGGTACCCCGGAAAATTGCGGAGCGTCACCGAAAATATATAATAGCGGCGGCGGAGATCATGCGCGGTGAATATCCGCTGCTTCAGGATTACATGGATTATATCAGGAAAACACTGGACACGGGAGGCGGAAGACAATGAAGGGAATCGTACTTGAGATCAGAGACGGGGTGGCGGCTGTCCTGCGGGAGGACGGTGTCGTTGTAAAAAGCCTCCAGCACTGTTCTGTAGGGGATACCGTCGAAGTTCCCGGTGATCAGGTGATCCGCCTCAGGACTTACCGCCGGGCTGCGATAGCCGCAGCTGCCGCGGTGCTGCTTCTGACCGGAACCGTATACGGCTACAACAACATCATCCCCGTTTCGCAGGTCACTGTGGAAACAGGGGGTGCGGAATTAAGCTATACTCTGAACCGAAAGGGACAGGTTCTCAGGACGGAAGCCGTAAACGAAGAAGCCCGGGAGATCGTTGAAAGGCTGAACGCTGGCAGAAACGGCAGTATCATAGAGAAACGCATCACCCTGACCGAAGCGCTGGAGCAGACGATCGCACAGACAATGCCGCCGGATCAGGACGCTGCATCAGATCAGGTTACTGCGCCGGAGTTCAGGATCACTGATGTCCGGTCCGACAGCGAAACAAGGCGGAAAGCACTGCTTGAAGAAGCAGAAGAAGCAGTTTTTAGGAATACTCCGACTGTTCCGGATATATCGGTCCCTGCACCCGAAGGGCAGCCTGAGCCGGATGAGCACCCAGAGGTGCCCATGCAGCCCGGCCCGGCCGAAGAAAGCGGAAACTTTACACAAGAACAGCCTCCGCATGCGGAAAAGACTTTTGAAGCAAGACCGGAGGAGGCACATACGGCTACGGATCGGCCGGACAGTCCGCCTACTGATGGCTCACAGCCTGACGAACTGCTTCATGAAAGCCGGCCTGGGGATGCAAAGCCAGATTCACAGACAGTCGGAGAGACGCCTGAATCCAAAGATACGCCGGAATCCGGAACGGCACCAGAAGTCAGGGAGATATCGGAATCAGGGGAAACACCGGAAGTGGCAGAGCAGAAACATGAACCGGGCCCCGGACAGCAGTCATTTGCTCCGGAACAGCCGGCAGATGGGGGCAAGATCAATGAGAATCAGGACCTTCCGGACGATAGTATCAACAATACCGGCGCATCCGGCTATGTCGACGGTCCTGGACGCGGCGGTGATTCCAGCCATGTCGACGATCCTGGGCGCGGTGGTGATCCCGGTCACGGCGACTCACGACACGACGGTGATTCCGGTCATGGCGGTGACTCCGGGCATGGCGGCGATTCCGGGCATGGCGGTGATTCCGGCGGCAGACCATGACAGCTGGCAGGCCAGGAATGATATACTTCACTTCATCGGCGCCTTCCTGGAGTTCCTGGTCTGCCTCTACAGCATTTATTGAACTCTTGATTCGCTTGCCTTATTATAATATTGATATGTAGAATGAACTGTATCGTATCGACTGATAATGCAATGCGAGGGAAATAATCATGAAGACCATTTATCTTGCAGGCGGGTGTTTTTCTCTCGGGCAAAGCAGGTTGGGAAGGCTTCGATTACGGTAAAGAAACGTCATGAGGAGGTCTTATGAATGAGTATGACGCCGGACACATTCCCGGCGCGATCTTGATCCCGAACGAGACGATCGGCGGTGACGCTCCGAAAGCCCTGCCGGACTATGATCAGATCATTCTGGTCTACTGCCGGAGCGGCAACCGGTCGAAGCAGGCGTCTGAGAAGCTGGCTTCCATGGGCTATAAAAATGTCTATGAGTTCGGCGGGATCAACAGTTGGACAGGAGAGATCGTAACAGATTGACCT
>JAFUAE010000113.1 GCA_017460845.1 Lachnospiraceae bacterium | reverse complement strand
TGGGAGACAGACAAAAGCAAGCCTGACGCCGACAAGATTGTCCAGTTATGTGACGTCCTTGACGTTTCTTGCTCTTATCTTCTCGACTACTACGGGTCTGAAGATGTCTCCGCTTCGGAGTCGACTTTGTTGGCACTGTTTAGGGACTTGAATGAGGACGGTCAGCAAAAGGTCCTTGACTACGCAAAGGATCTTCATGCGACCGGCCTATATATAAAAGACGTCTCGTCCGGTGTATCTGAAACTGCTTAAATGACGGTGCCGCCATGAACGCGAAAGGGAAAATTTATTACTTCTTCATATTTGCATTTTGTATCGTGTCGATTGTTTTCGCGGTCCTTGACTTCACGAAGGGCCTGACGCACTCCCAGATGATCGCCGACTGGATTATCTACGGTCTGTTCGTCATCGACTATTTTGTTCGTCTGATTCTTTCGGAGTTGAAGCCCCGCTTCATCCGCGAGAACGTGATTGATCTAATCGCAATCATCCCGTTCAATTCCGCTTTTCGTGCATTTCGTTTGCTCCGGTTTGCGAAATTGCTCCGCATGACGAAACTGATCCGTCTCGGCGCTGTGTCTGGCCGATTCACGCACCGGTCGAGCAAATTTCTTGATACGAACGGATTCAAGTATGTCCTTATGGTTTGCGCCGGCGCTATCCTTCTTTCTGCCGCCGCCATGACTTATCTGGAGCACATGAGTTTTCCTGATGCCCTATGGTGGTCTTTTGTGACAGCGACAACTGTAGGGTACGGTGATCTTTCTCCCGCGACCGGTTTCGGGCGCATTGTCGCGTCTCTTCTGATGCTCGTCGGCATCGGCCTGATTGGATCCTTGACCAGCACGATCACGTCATTCTTCCTACGGTCAGACCCTCCATCAGCTGATGCCGGACGTGTGGATATGGTCGTTACTCTTTACAATAAACTTTCTGAGAAAGAAAAGGGGCTGTTTCTGCAGTCAATAGGTGGTTCCCATGGCAACGAAAAAGAAGAAGACATATAAATTCCGGCACACGGAGACGTACCGTGGGATCCGGATCGATGTAAAGGCCACTTCCACCGGCGATCTGGTCGAAAAGGTCCGCCGAAAGAAGGCCCAGATCGACCGGAAGACCGTTTCTCCGGATATCCGTCTGCTCCGGTTCGGCGAGATGTATCTTGACACATATAAGCGGGATTCTGTGTCCGCTTCATGGTATGCAGATCTCCGCACGATCCTGGAGACAAAGATCGTCGCCTCGATCGGAGACCGGCAGGTGGCCCGGATCCCGCCCATGGACGTGCAGGTCTTCCTGAACAGCTGCAGTCATCTGTCCGATTCGTACATCAAGAAGATCTTCGACCTGACGAAGCAGATCTTTCATCAGGCATACAAGAACGGGCTGACTCCGACCGACTACAGCGAAGATCTGATCCGGCCCCACGGCAAAAAAGGCCAGCCAGGCAGATCTCTGACGGATGCGGAGACCGACGCCCTCCTTCTGACCTGTTCCGGAACTCCGGACGAACTGTTTCTGCGGATCATGCTGCAATGCGGTCTGCGGCCCGGCGAAGTCGTGGCGCTCACGTGGCGTGACATCGATCTTGACGCCGGCACGCTCTCTGTGAACAAGGCCATGAAAAAAGACAGCCACGTCGGGCTGCCTAAGTCAGATGCCGGGAACCGGACCGTTCCGATCCCTGCGGATCTTCTGACCCGGATGAACGAACTATATGATGGCGGGCTTGGCCTTGTATGCCCGAAGCAGTCCGGCGGGTTTCACACGAAATCATCCCTGCGGAAGCTCTGGGATCGGACGCAGGCCCGGATCGACGCGGAGCTGAACGGAGACGGACCCGTCCGGATCGTCCGGGATCCGCTTCGGCTTTATGATCTGCGGCACACTTACTGCACAAACCTGGAAAGGGCCTGCGTGCCGATCAATATCGCCTGCCGGCTGATGGGACATTCTGATATATCTGTGACCTCGAAGATCTATACTCATGCTTCCGAAGAGGCACTGGAGATGGCTCGGAATCTGATCGATCAGAGAACTTTCTCCGGTTCCAAAATGGCCGCCGAGTAGCCTCCCAGTCAGGTGCTCTGCGGAAACCGTGTGGAAAAAACTGCGGAAACTGTTGAAAACACACATTTCTTCCCTGTCTCTTAATCAGGGTGTCCAGGGTTCGAACCCCTGATGGTGTACCAAGCGAAAACCGTTGAAATTACTACATTTCAACGGGTTTTCATTTTGCTCCGGTCTTTCTACTTTTGGACCTGTACGGGCCTGTATTTACCTGTGCAGTGTGGAATCTTCTGTGGAAACTTTTCCATACGCATACCAAAAGACCTCCGGAGCAATCCGGAGGTCTTCTTTCGGTTACACATTGATGTGCACCGCCGTTCCCATGTTTGAGTTGTTTGTGTAGGCGTATGCCGCGCCATACTTGTACGCCAGTTTTATGACTTTCTGCTTTCCTGCTGATGTAGTCGTCACTCCCGGGATATAGATGTCCGCAGCTCCTCCCAGCCGGTGCACGGAATTCTTCACGGATCCCTTCAGGCTGTCATTGTATTTCTGACACCGAATTCCGGATGTGATCGTGATGGGCTTTCTGGTTTCCTTTCGGATTTTCTCCAGGATCTCGACCAGCTTCGGGCTCACCGCGTAACCGTTGTAACCATCACACCACTTTCCTCCGCAGTGGCATTTAAATTCCGACTTTCGGAAATGCTCCGAGATCTTCTGTCCCTGATCTGCAAAGAGCGCTTTCCTTGTTTTGCTGTCGATCAGGATTGTCTCCGGATATCCGAGGCTCTTCTTGAAGTCGATGATCGCGCTTTTTGTATTCTTCCCTGGTACTCCATCCGGCGTCCCCAGCGCCGCTCCCCAGTAGTTCAATCTCGACTGGATCCCCTTTGTGACGGTCTTTGCTTTTGTGTCTGTCTTCGCATTCCACTTTCCGGTCACTTCCAGATCGTTTTTCTTCTGGAACACACTGATGTCTTTGTATCCCATCATAGTGAGGAAATTCTTTTGATATGCACTACTCATTGTCGACATACAAATCATCCTCCTCTCTTGCCTCCAGCGCTGCCTGCGCCTCTGCCTCCGCGATCATGGTTTGCGTCGGCTGCTCCGTCGCTTCTTCTGCTTTGTCATGCAGCTGAATCAATACATCTCTCAGCTTTTGCGGAATCGGCAGACCCAGGAATCCGACATTCTCCAGAATAGAAATTCCTTCGTTTGACAGGTAAAAGAATATCACCGCTGTTCGAAGCACCGCTCCGGATCCGATCACATTGACATCGATGAGATTTCCAATGCCGACCATGATCAGGATGCATATCTTCTTGAATATCCCTTTGAATCCGACTTCACTGGACAACTTTTTCTCGACGACAGCACACATCAGGCCGGTCACGTAGTCAAATGCCATAAATGCCACGAGGGTCCACATCAGTCCGTCTGCGCCTCCCAAAAACCATCCGATCCATCCGCCCGCAACCGCGAATGCGATCTGAAACATCTTCCATTCGATCATCGTCCTGCTCCTCCTTAATCTTCCGGCTCCTCATCTTCGCGCAGCAGCTGCAGCACTGCTTCTTTCCATCTCTGCGGCACTTCCTGAATCGTCATCTCGCCTGCTTTTATCTTCCTGTAGTAGACTTTTGCCATTATTCCATCACCTCCGCGACGAGCTCCGCCAGCTCGATGATGGCGTCACTCTGTTCTTTCTCAATCTGTTCATGATACTGATGTACTTCATACTGGCGGCGGCTCATCTGCCACTCCTTCCATGTGTAATGCTCCGGCATCTCCTCTGTCGCCTCGACCTTCCGAATTTCTTTTCGCACGATCACCATATCTCCGCTCTCCTCGACGGGAAGCGGTCTGATCGGTTCCGCGTTTTCCGACTTTGTCCACATCTGCTGAAATCCTCCTTGTTCTCTTTATGTCAACATATGGCTTTATCTCGTTTTCGATAAAATTTCGGGAATTGCAGTGTTTTGACCACCCGATTCTTGCATTGATCGAGTCGCATTGATGTTTGGTGTAGTATCCCTGTTTATACATCCGCCTGGCCAGCCTTCTGGTCTCCAGAAAAATCCCATCTCTCAGGATGACACCGTCTTTGCAGAATTTATACCCGCCGATATCGCACCAGTACGTACCTGGTCTCAACCTCCACCGTCCGTCTATAACCTCGTGCTTTCCGATCTGCTTGATCTCCCAGCAGTCTTTGATCTTAAGGTCGTAATTCTTCTGCAGATACTCCGCTATTGCCCTGACCGCTTTTTCCAGATCCTTTTTGGATGTCCCGATCAGAAGAATATCATCCACGTACCTCAGCTGATGCCTGACGTATTTGATCCGCCTTCCCCTTCGCTCTTTATACAGCTGCTGCTCGATGAACCAGTCCAGATCCTCCAGATAGAGGTTCCCGTACCATGGTGATGTATAGTATCCGACCGGTGTGGCCAGATCCTTCGGCCGCCTGGATCCTTCCGGCAGTCCGATCAGCTCGTTCTCCAGCTGTCCCGCCGAATCAATGATCATATCGTGGAGCTGCAGCACCCGTTTGTCCTTGATCTTTCGACGGAGCTTCACCTTCAGGATGTCTTTGTCTATGCTGTCAAAAAACTTCCTTATATCGAGCTTTACGAAATACCTGCAAGTCTTGTCTTCCTGCATCCAGTAGCTTACAGTCCGCAGTATGTGCTTTATCCCGCGGCCCGGCACCGATCCGCAGCAATGCGGGTGCATCCCCCTTGTAAATGCCTTCATCGAGGCGTTCATGACCATGTGATGCACCGTATGGTCTTCCAATGTTGGGATGTACAGATCTCTCCACTTTCCTCTACTGGATGCGCGGTTTCTGCAGAACTGCCTCCTATACCTCGGTGGGCTGTGCCTGTATGTTCCTGTTGCCAGCAGTTCTATGATCGGCAGCACAAAGTCTTCCGCTTTCTTCGGGTCTACCATGTGCCAGCAGGACGGATCCGCCGCGACCGCTTCGGCATCGTAGAGCAACTTCTGGACATTCCTGTCCTTTCTCTTGTGCTCGGTGCCGGCTATCACGGCGTGCACCCCGTTATCCTTATCGACTACATCTTTCCATATGTTTCCGATGCGCTTCATGTCTTTTGCTTATCCTCATGCGTTTCGTTTTTACTACTAAGCATGCCCAGTTGGATCATTTCAGTTCAATGCGAACCAAGGAAGAGAAGATGCCCATGTGTTCATGGTTTTAGTATTAAATTGCTGAGCCGGCGCGGTTTCATTGGCGCCGGCTTTCCTTTGCTGGATGGATGTAAAAGGTCGCCGCCATAGTTCGCGTTCCCGTTCGACGGGGCGTTATTCCCGTTGAAGTTCGAGAACCCGTCGTTCCGTCCATTGTTCCAATTGCCGCCCAAACGGACAGTCCGGACAGTGTTCGAGTTCACGAGGTTGGCGCTGCATCTTCAATCCCTTTTTCAGTTGTAACTAATCAGGGGACTTCGTCCCCTCTCGCTCCGCGATTCACCCCTTACTGGGTGAAGAAAAGGTCGCCGCCAGAGTACGCGAGCCCGGTCGACGGGGCGATAAACCCGGAGAAGGACGAGAACCCGGCGTACCGTCCAAAGTTCCAAAAGCCGCCCAAACGGACAGTCCGGACAGGGCTCGAGTACACGAGGTAGGCGTAATCTGCGAAGAATGTCGTCGCTGACGCCCCTGTGGTCTGGTAGGGGACCCACAGATCCGGATACACCTCCGATCTTTTCACGGATTTGACGTATCCATTAACGTAGTTTTCGTGAAGTGCCTCGATATCCAGCTTCACGAATGCGTCTGTCGCCAGGTCAGCTGCGTCTGGTTTTGACGCCGTGCTCGGAGTGTACGCCGCCGGATCCGGGAGGTAGTAGTGCTCCAGATAGTAATCTGCATCTCCCGTTCCAACTCTCTTGCTAAACAGGTCCATCAACGTCTTGTACTGGTTCGCATAGGTGTTCTCCCGGTGCCGATATTTCATCGGATAATATCCGTTTGTATTTGATACCGGCGATCCTGACGACGTCGACACCCCTCTTGTCGCTCCGGTCTGGTATGGCCGCCCGACGAATCTGTACTCTGTGGTCGTGTCGTATTCGTAATATCCCCGGCCGAGATCTTCCACCTCTGCCAGCTGGTATGCTCCGGATGCGTTTGCGACGCCGTTTGCGTCGCATCTTGTCAGCGACAGGATCTTGTGCGTCGCTTTTCTCGATGCCGTGTATTGGTCCTCCGACGCTCCGATGATCGCCACTCTCTGACCCGGCACCCTCGCTGCCTGGTAGTTTCCAATCAAGAAATGCGTCGCGTCAATGAAATGCCCCTTGTCGTCGTTGGACGATCTCAGATTTGAGCATCCCATCATGACCGTCTGGGCGTCCTGCGTTGCAAATTCCACTGTGAACAGCGCCCACTCGTAGAAATTGACTGCCGCCGGCTGCAGGATCGCAAATTCTTTCGCGTCTCCGCTGTAGGTTCTTGCAGCATCGACGAGCTGCTTATAGTTTCCCTGCTCATTATCAAAACCAGGGAGTGATACCGCGTGACCGTCCTCGTCCAGCGCGAGTGAATACGCCGGAATGTATGCAACCTCCATCACATCCTGCGGGTTGTGCTTTCTGCAGAATATATCGAACGGTCTGAATCCCTCCAGCCTGGCCGCGGATATCGTCAGTTCGCTGTCCGTAATCTTGTAGTATGCTTTCGGGCACTCTACGGCAACATAGTCTCCCATCGACCCATCTTCGGCATAATCCTCGTCGCCTTCATATGCAGCTACCCGGAACACCGCTCTGTCGTTTTCCTTGTGCCATTTTCCGACACATTTCCGCCGCATAAACGGTGCCGCGCTGTCAAAGTCGTTTCTGACCGCCGAATTATCCCCGTTAGTTCCAACCTGTGCGACCATCCCCTCGGCATCATACAATCTCGTCAGCGCAGCTGCGGATTGGCCGATTCCGGACACCCCGTACCGTGCTCCGGATCCGGATGCCGCCGCTTCCGCTCTTGCCGCTGCCGCTTCTGCAGATGCCTTTGACTGTGCAGCGCCCTCTGCAGATCTCGCCGCCGCCTCCTTGCTTGCCTGAGATGCGCTTTCTGATTCCGCAGCCGCTTCAGCGGATGCGGTCGCCGAATCTCTCGCGCCTTCGGCGACGCTGTCGATCTCCTCGATCGCAGATGCGATGGATTCCCTGACCTCTTCGCCGTATACCGCGGTTCGAATCTGCGCGACCTTCTGGTCAATACTTGAACTCACTTAGTTCACCCTCCTTTCTATGTCTTCCATTCTGGTTTTTAATCGTTCCAGTTCTTTGTGCTGGTCCTGGATCAGCTTCAGCATGGGCGGGATAATCCTCACCGGGCTCCACGTCCAGTTTTTCGATTCTTCCGGGTCATCTTTTTGTACAGCAGCGGGGTAAATCTTATCCAGCTCCTCCACTATGAACCCCGGGAGATCTTTTCCGATGTTTTCGTCATCCGCGTCCAGTAATTCATCTTTATACTTGAACTGGATCACTTCTATGTCGTACAGTCGCTCCGGTCTCAGCTTCTCTGCTTCAATTTCCTTTACATCTTTTTTGATCTTTCTTGATGATCCTCCTTCGTTTGCAAAGTATGCAACTCCCGACCCGCTGATGTATAGGTTACCCGAGTGTGACGTGGTCTGTCGCCCCGTCACGAGCGTCAGCCCGTTTGCATTGACGACGACGCTCCCCTTTTCCGACTCCATTCTGGCTGTATTTGCGGTAACCCTGATCCATCCATTTCCTGAACCTCCTAAGATCGTGGTTCCATCAGTATCCATCAGTATTGATCTCGTGCTCCATTTTAATTCAACGAAGTCCGAATCAAGGCAAAGATGCTTGCCGCTTGCTATTTGGAACATGTTCTGAGAATCGTTTACTATTAGCTCGCTCCCCCCGTATCCCGGCCGTACTTCCAGTGTTCCATTCGCATAGACGTTGAAATAATATTGCCCGGAACTGTAATTCTTATATATTCCCAGGCCATCATCGTTGTATGCCGCTTTTAGGTTTCCATTTTTGTCGTAGAAGGTCATTCCGTCTTTGTCGAGCCACACTTGTCTTCCTGACGATTCTTTGAGAATCAGGTCTCCGTCTGATATCTCCCAATCGCCTATGCGTCCCTCTTGTGCTGACAACACCCCTTCGTCATCCACTGTGAAGTTTCCTTCGCCGAGGTCGATTTCACCGTTTATGATTTCTACTTCCCCGTATTTCGATACGCTGAAACCCTTTCCGATCTGCAGCCCAGACCGTGGGGATATTGAGATATAATCATCATCTCCTACGCTTCCGTTCCAGAACATGGTCTCGCCAATGTTCCATCCCGCGATCTTCCCCGTTGTAACCTGGCATGCTGTCACGAAATCCGCGGACAGTGTGCCATCGACTGTCCAGGCATTTTTCCAGGTCGATCCGTTGTCTGAAGAAAACGCAAGGCCGGCTGGGCTGATCCGGATCCAGTTGTTCCCGGAGCGGAACGATATCCCGTTTGTCGGCGAAATAACGATCTGGTGCGTGGAATCAATTGTTTTCGATATGGTATTCTCGCCGATCGTCCAGCCACCGATGCTGCCGGCTGTGACGGTCCCTACGGCTGTGATGAACTGCGCAACGAAAGATCCGTTCACGTTCCATCCGGTAGTCCACGTTGTTCCGCCGTTGTTCGAGAACGCGATTCCCGTCTGATTGATCCTCAGGATATTGCTTCCCGACTGGAACATGATTCCATTGACTGCGGATATCGTCATGGAGTGCGTGTCGTCGATCTGTTTCGATATGGTATTCTCGCCGATCGTCCAGCCACCGATGCTGCCGGCTGTGACGGTCCCTACGGCTGTGATGAACTGCGCAACCAGATTCCCATCGATCGTCCATGCGTTCTTATACTGTCCCCACTGTGCAGACGTGCTTGCCCTCGTCCTGAATCCGAATCCGTTCTGGTTCAGGACGATCATCGATGTCGCCTGATCCACACTTGCTGCGTTCAGCACGAGGATCTGTGTCGGCTTTCCGTTTGCGTCGCGATCAATGACGATATTCCCTCCGTTTTCTCCCGCCAGCAGGTCAGACGCCTCTGCTATCTCCCTTTCGATTTGCGCTTTTGCCGCTGCCACATCATCGTCGATCTCCCGCTGCAGTGAAGACACCGAATCACCCATCGATCTCTGCAGCGCGGACAGTCGCTCCTGCACAGCATCGTCCAGATCCGACAGATCTTGTTCCAATTCCTGCTGCAGCGCCCCCAGACCTCCCGAGAACGTTTCTGTCATGGATTCCTGGACCGCCTCGATCGTCGCTTCGATCTGATCTCTGTTCGTTTTGATCTCGTCGTTCAACTCTCGGATCCGGTTCTGACGCTCTGCTGATTCTGCGACGTCCCGCTTTTCTCTGTCCGATATGCTTCTTGTGTATGTCGCCGCTGTCCCGCCCAGGGACAGTTTTGTGTTTCCCGGATCCGCTATGTCGTACTCGATGCGGTCGACCATGTATGTCTGGTCAACGCTGTGCGGCGGGGATGTCACCCGGACGCTTTCCCCAACTCTGAACGGCCGCAGAGAGTTATCGATCACCGAAAGGTCCGCCGCCGAAATATCCAGCTGTGAATACAGGCCGCTGATTTCTCTGAGCCTTGCCAGCGCTTTGCTATACAGGTTCTGCTGCAGCGTGACGTCCGACCATTCCTCGGTTTTATATATATATCCGAACCTTGCAACTGCCTCCGGCAGATACACATAGTCCGCTCCGGCCGGATGGTATTCCGTAGCCTGGTATCCCGTGATATTCAGCTTGTGCGTCACGGTCTCCTCTTCGTCTCCGGATCCAGTCTTCGTTTCGTACTCCGCGCCCAACGGAATGATGGCCGTGGCCAGTGTATCCGACGGTATGCTCCGAGCGAAATCGATCAGGTTTTCGCCGAACCGGATCGTCTGCCGCGCTGCCGGCGCGGTGTCGATATAGTCAATGAATCTCTCCCCGTTTGCAAACCGGATCTGCAGGAACCCTCCCAGCTTGCCGATCAGCTTTTCGTTGATGGTATCAAGGGTGCTGGTATAGTTCCCTTCTTCCTGTTCCCTGTAGATATAGTCGTTGTCATCTTGCACCGTCACGTTTCCCAGGCGGAAGTGCTTCCGCGCATTCGTCCTGGTGTTATGGTTATCGATGAGCATCTGCAGGAACGGCCGCACGCCGGCCTGATTCAAATACTGTCCGATCTGGGAGTCCAGCAGGTACCCGAGAATCCCTTCGCACGTCGCTGTGCCGGTTTTATATACGTCCTCATTGCTTGTCAGCATCCGGCCGACCCACAGCGGGTCCGGTTCTCCGCTCTCATACACAAAAATCTCCGACTGCATCTGTCGGAGGTTGCTCAGGTTCGGGTGGTTGTATGGCATCTGGAATTCCAGCGTTCCGGAATGATTGCATTCCATCGTCAGCTTCGGACCGATCAGCTTGTACTCCTGCGACAGCGGGCTGTGCAGGACGTATTCAATTCCATCTGTGATGCATGTTACTTTGTACATTTACAGTGATGCCTCCTTCATGCTGATCGTGACCGTTCCGGTCCCTGTGAATCGAAAAGTATAGTAGTCTGTCCGCGGGTCTGTGGATATGACGCTTAGTCCTTCCGGAATGTTCTGGCCGGCCGTGAGAGAATATTCGTCCCACAGCGCCTGCCCGTTTTTTCTTACCTGCAGCGTCATGGTGGCTGATGCTGTGATGACCGGCGACAGTTCTCTGTCGTATCCTACGACCCTGAGATCCTTCGTTCCGGACACCGATACATCCCTGTATCCTCTGATCACTCCTGTCAGGAAACTGAATGGATCCCACAGCCAGTCCTCATCTGATGAATACAGTCCGTATTTGTACGGATCTGCGTTCATGTTGAACGTGACCCCATAGACATCCTCTTCGATTCGTTCGTGCTCCACGGAGCATCTTCCGGTCCAGTAATGCTCCGGATCGTTTCCGAAAATGACTTTCAGATACTTCCCGTTGAACCGGTTCATGGTCTCTGAGATCATCGCATGGAACCTTTTCGAATCCCCGTAAAACAGGCCGGAGAACTTCACCAGCCTGTTTCTGTATGTCTGCTTTCCGAGCGCTTCCGTCAGATCCAGTGCTCCGTCTCTTCCGGGAATCTCGATATAGTTTGTCTGCAGCTGCGGAGCCTCGATGGAATAGCTGTGCGCTCTCAGGCCCAGCGCTTTGATTTCAAACGCATCTGAAATCTGTTTTCCCGCTTCAATAATCGTGATCATTTATGCGTTCCTCCCGTCGAGAACCGCCTGCTTTTGCATGCTCCGGTTTATGATCGGCGTCACCACCCTGGCGATCACCTGCCCGTCCACCACGATGTTCCCCTGGAACACCGCATCCTCCGGCTGCCGGTCGTCTCCCCGCACCGCTTCCACGATGCGGTCCGATATCTGGTCGAGTCTGTCCCAGAAAGGATCTAACGGTACTGCCGCTTCCGCGCCGGCTTCTCCGAATCCGCTGTTTCCAACTATAATCGGCTTCTTGAAGATCGCGCCCTTGGCGTACCAGTTGATGCCCAGGGACGGGATCACGCCTTCCAGCAGATCTCCCAGGTTCCACCCTTTCGGATTTATGGCGAAGTGCGGCAGTTTGATCTTCGGCAGCTGGAATTTGAAGCTCAGGAATCCCTTGATCTTGTCGATGATGCCTTTGATCAGATCTTTCGCCTTTTCGATGGGTTTCACCATCGCATCCTTGATGCTCCCAAAGATCTTCTTGACGCCGTCCTTCATGGCTGTGAACTTTGAGACGATCCAGTCTTTCAGCGCGCCGGCTTTCTCTTTGATCTTGTCCCAGTTCTTATATAGCAGGACTCCGATGGCGATGGCTGCACCGATGGCCAGGATGATCGCTCCGACCGGTCCGGTCATGAATGTGAATGCTTTCGACGCTATTCCGACAACTGACGATACTTTCGAGAATGCTCCGATCAGTGTCGGCAGATGCGTGATCAGTAGCCCGACCTTTCCGACGATTCCTCCCAGGATAGTTATGACTGGCCCTGCGACGGCCACTATACCCGCCGCCTTTATGATGAATTGCTGCGTTTGCGGATCCATCTCTTTCCACTTATCCGTTACATTTTTTAGCCATATTGCGAATTTCTCCAGCGCCGGCGTCACCAGTTCAAGGATCGTCCCACCAACCTCATACCCCGTGACTTTCAGGTTGTTCAGCATCATGGTGAATTTATCCGCCGGATCCAGAGTCTCGTCGAACGTATTCTCTACCGATCCGGATGCATCAAGTGCCGAATTGGCAAGCGCCTGGAAATCCAGTGCCCCGTTTCTCGCAGCCGTCGCAATTGCCGGTCCTGCTTTTGCTCCGAAGATCTCGACGGCTGCATTCATTGCGTCCGTCTCATTCGATGCGCCCACGATCGATGTCTGGATGTCATCCATAACCTGCGGCAGCGTCTTTCCTTCTTTCGCTCCGTTGACGATTGCCTTGTTCAGACCCGTCATTGCTTTGTTGCTATCGATGCCGCTCTTTTCAAGCTGCCCGACAAACGTTGCCGCTTGCGTCGCATTGAAGCCCATGGCTTTTAGCTGCGGGGCATTTGCTACAAGCGATTTTTCCAGCTTGTCCATGCTGATTCCCGTGTCTTGACCAACCTTGTTCAGGATGTCGAGCATGTTGCCCGCTTCACTTGCCGGCATCTCGAACGCTTCCATTGCTTTCTGAACTTTATCCACCGAGTCCGAAACGTCTGTGTCGTTCAGTTCCGCAAATTTGATGAACTTCCCCGAAAGATCTTCCAATTCCTGGCCCGTTGCTCTGAACCTTGTTTTCACCTCTCCGATCGCTGCGCCGGCCGTCTCAAAGTCTGTCGGGATACTTTTCGCCAAGTTTTTCGCGGAGTCTTTCATTGCATCCAGCGCGTCCCCTGTCGCTCCGGTTTTCTTGACAATTATGTCCATGCCAGAGTCGACTTCCTTGAACGCTGCAACCGCTGCGCCGGCTCCTCCTGCAAGAGGTGCTGTGACGTATTTCGTCATTCCTTCGCCGACGTTCTTCATTTTGTCCCCGACGTTCTGAATCTGCTTTCCGATCTTCTCGAATTTAATGTTATCGAGCTTCTTTGCCTCCTCTTCGAAATGCTTCAGCTTCGATTCCGTCTCGATGATTTCGCGACGCAGCTCCATATAGTCCTGTGATGTATTGTCGACCGAAGGGTCCTTATCGAGTTCTTCCTGCGCTTTCTTCAGCAGCTGCAGCTTGTCTTTTGTCTCGTCCACTCTCTGCTTCAGCAGCGTCTGTTTCTGCGCCAGCAGCTCCGTGTTTCCCGGATTGAATTTCAGTGCGCGGTTTATCTCCTTCAGCGACTGGTCAACGCTTTTCGTTTTCTTGTTGACGTCTCCCAGCGCCCGGTTCAGCTTTGTCGTGTCGCCGTTGAATTCA
The DNA here is from genome assembly GCA_017460845.1 of Lachnospiraceae bacterium. Classification (GTDB taxonomy): domain Bacteria; phylum Bacillota; class Clostridia; order Lachnospirales; family Lachnospiraceae; genus Avilachnospira. The sequence goes on along the minus strand of JAFUAE010000113.1, from coordinate 18,933 downwards.
ATCGTGATCCCTTTGACTCTGTTTCCGATCGCCATCCGATCACCCCCACATGGTGTCCATGTCTGCCTGCGTGGCTTTTCTCACTGTAACTTTTTCCTTTTTTTCTCCGGTCTGCGGGTCGGTGTCATACCCGTGGACCCGGTTGTACTCGATGCAGAAGTCAACCAGCTGACCGAGCTCCATTTCTTTCATGTCTTCGACTTTCAGCCCTCTGTCGATGCCAGCGATAATGATGCGGTCGATGTCGACCGGCTCTGCGCTTTCACTCTCGCCAGAAGGCTCTTCACGTTTTTTGAGCTGATCGATGAGTCCAAAATGGACGCAAACAGCTGCGGGATGATCACGTCCAGCGGGAACGTTTCAAAAGTATTGAAATACTCCTCCACCGCCGGAATCTGCTTGTCTGCGTTCTTCGCCGCCGCCCAGAAGATCCGGTACACTGTGATCAGCTCCGCTCCTGCCAATTTCGTGTAGGTCTCCTCCAGCAGATCCTGATCCATGGCCTTCGCGAGAGATTCCGCCGTGATCTCGTCGAGGTCCATTTTTCTGAGAGCATCCAGCGCGATCGTCAGCGTGCTCTCCAGCGCCGGCATGATATCCGGCAGGATGTCTCTGCCAAAGTGGTTCCTATACACAAAAAGCCATCCGGCAGAGGTGTCGATCTCTACCGAATGGTTCTCAAATTCGATTATTTTTTTCATACTACGCCACAGCCCCGTTCGGTGCCGGCGGAGTGGTGAACATCTTATCGTACGGCGCGTCATCCGGCGTGTAGGACTTATCCGTCACTCCGGTCCCTTCGTCTCTTCTGGTCGTATATGGAACGGTCACGACGTCCGGCGCTTTCGCCCCGTCTCTTGTGTTCCGTTCTCTTCCGATGCTCCCCAGGCGCGTGTTGTAGACGATATGGCGCTTTCTGTGATCGTCGCCGTTGATCTCAAACATGAAATAGATCTTCGGGCGCACCAGATTTTCATTGTGAGCAATCGCTCCATCCGGCTGAACCTCGTATTTGAAGAACTGCACTTTCAGAGCGTCTTCGAGATTCGCGAGCTCAAACTCTCCAGTGAATCCATTCTCGTCGGTGTCCTCCCAGTAGTCCTCCCTGTCATCTGCCGCCAGATGAGCGTCATTCGAATTGACGTCTCTTGTCAGTTTCCGGATCCCCGGAATGCGGGCCGGTGTTCCGAGGGTGACTTCACCCGCGTCACTTACCGTATATGTCCCCCAGTAAAGGTATCTCAGGTCAAATTCGACCTTGTTTTTTCCTACGGCCATTTTTTCCTCCTTCTAAACGGTGTAGTAGATCACCCAGAGATCCTCTTCTTCGATATAGGCATCCGGGCTTTTCTCATAAAGATAGCCGTCCTCCAGCAGGATCTGTTCGACGGCCTTTTCCATCTCTTCGTCTTTTTCTCTGTAGTAGTATTCGATCTGATAGTCCTGGACTGAGTGGACGTATGTGTCATCGCCTTCCACGTTTGTCTGGCCATTCCCCAGATACACAAGGTACGGCGGTTTCTGCGCGGTCTTAAACCGCCCATATGCCGCCGGTATTCCTTTCTGCCGCTTCAGTTTTTTCAGTGTGGCCTGGATGCTCATACGCTCTTCTCCATCCTTCTGACGAACTCCTCCGCTGCCCAGTCGGCGACTTCTCCGATGTGGTTATCGCCGTCGGTGCGTCCGGATCCGTTGCTCTTGGCGTGGCCATTGTTCAAAAGATGCGTGAGACCCGGTTTTGTGCTGTTGTGAACCGTGTACTCTCCTTTTCTGACGCGCACCTTTTTCCAGCCGTCCGCATAATGCTTTTTCCCTTTGCCGCGCGGCGAACTCTTCTTCAGCTTGTTCACTGCAGCCGATGCGACACCGGAGGCAACCTTATCCGCAGCAGTTTCCAGCTCTTTCGAATATCCGTCGAGCAGGTTTTCCATCTGTATGGTTATCGTGTCCCCGTTCATCCGACCACCCCTTCCAGGAAGTCGAACGGGTCCCACATCCAGTCTTCCGGCTTGCCCATCCGTTCCTGCAGCGTCAGCTCCAGCCGGTTTCCCTGGCGGTACGTCCGGATCACGTCAAACATATGCCTGTCGTACATGACTATCTGCTGCCCGTCGTAGTCGTAATAATCGGCGAGGATCAGCTTTACCTCCGGGTGATAGTCCGTCGTGGCTGCGTGATAGAATTCCCTCGTTCCGATCGATCTCGGCTGCACGAACACTTCCGTCGGCGTCAGCTGATGTTTCTCATTCAGGTACTCATCCTGCAGGATCGTTTCTTTGCAAAGGTACGCGATGTCATTGAACATTGTGCGACCTCCGGATCTGGTCCAGCTGAATCCCGAAGGACCTCTCGTACCTCTCGAACTCCTTCAGATCGTCCTCCAACTTCATCAAGCAGAATGTGACGACAGCCTCTGTGACAAGGCTGCCGCCAGCATTTACCACTTCCTCATCGGCCCCGGCGCGGATCAGCTCTGCTTTCGCCGTCTCGATGTGCCTTGCGATCTCATCGTCCAGCTTGCTGTGTTTGATGCGCTTCGCTTTCTTTACCGTGTCCAGCATGGTCATGGTTTATACTCCTTCCTGCTGCTGCAAGAATTCAGCGATGATTTCTGCTTTCAGCGACTTCGTAATCGTGTAGCCCAGCTCCTACGCCAAAGATTTGATCTGTGTGATGGTCATCGCGTTCAGTTCTTCTTCGGAGTAGGTCCGGGCATCCATCAGTCCGAGAACGTCACTTTGACAAACGCCTTCGGGTTCTCCAGGCCGGCATCGAAGATCTCGGACCCGGTGAAGATCCGATTTGCCGTTCTAGGCTCGATTGACGGCGTGATCTCCAGCGGTGCGAAGTTGTTCGCCTTCACCGCCCCGCGAACGCCGAAATATGCGACGTTGTTTGTCAGGTTGACGTCCTCCTTGACTACTCCGCCGTAGATCACGCCCTTGATCATCGGGTCGTCCTGCGGCGTAGTGATGAACGCCTTATGGCCGGCGCCGTCCTCGATGCCTGCAAGCCCGTTGAAGATGGTGTATCTGTTTGCGTATACAACGACCTGTCCCGGCTCCTCGATCTTCGCCATGATTTTGCGAATCGCTTCATCGGTGTACTTCTGCGCGGTGAGCACGTTGCCTGCGTCGATCTTTACGCTGGCATTCACGGACTCTCCGGTCGCCGGCGCGGTTCCGTCGAGCCTTGCGATGATCACCTTCTCCTTTGCGACCATGATGCGCTTGGAGATGTCTGCCACTAACCAGTCTTCGAAGGCTTCGATGGACTGGAACTGCATCCTTCTGGTCATGGTTGCGTGCTTCTTGATGTCCACGCCGACCATGGTGATCAAGGTGAATGTATCCTGCTCGTCTTCGTTCGCTGCATCCTGCGCGACTACCGCAGCGTCGCCGGCATCGATCATGGTTCTGACCGGGATCGCGAACCCCTGGGTGATCGCAGTGACTTCCGCGTCCTCCAGCATCGGCGCTTCGTGGCGCAGTCTGTCGACGATCCGGTTCTGCGTAATGGTCGGAACGACGGCAGAGGAATTTGTGGTCATGAAGGTGAAGGCTCTCTTCTCTGCGTCTGTCAGTGCTCCGAAGATCGGATTGTTGTCCGCGTCCCTGGCGATGCTGCGCAGCCATGCGAATCTGTATTCTTCGGATGCTCTCACCTGTTCCACAGTCATATTCTCCGTGCTGGTAGTTCTCTGCTCGATCGGTGTCAGATCTACTCTTCCGGATCTCATGTTTTCCATGGTCTCCATGCGATCGATCTGAGTCTCCAGCGCCCGGATCTCCGTATCCAGTTCGGATCTTCTCTCTTCCAGGCCGTCGACCTCCGTCTGCAGTTCTCTGAGTCTTGCCATGCCGGCGTCATCGTTCTGCAGTCCTCTTACCTCTGTCTCGATCTGGGACAGTCTGGCATCATTCGTGCTCTGCTCAGCCTTTCTCTGCTGCAGCAGCGCTCTCATCTGTGCAATTGTCATTTATTTTCCTCCTAACTTCAAAATGAGCATTCTCTTTTCCAGCTCAAATCTGCTGACTTCCCCGGTGCTCCCGCTTTCCGCCGGAGCAGCTGCACGGCTTTCCGCCGGCCGCTCTTTCTGCCTTTCCGGCAGGGCGTTTCCGATTTCCGCTTCAAGCCATCTTCTGGCCGAGATCTCCGTCGCATCATAGGCCGGTATATCAACCGCAGACACGTCCAGCACCCGCTTCACCTTGCGCACAGTCCAGTAGATCCTGACGATTCCCTCCTCTTCGTCTACCTCCTTGCGCTCGTCGAGCTGCTTTACTATGTATGCGTATGACATCTTGTCAATGTTTCTTCTTTTCACATCGCGGTACAGCTGCCGATGTCCCTCATCGTCATCCCACAGCTCCGCCTCCATCTCCAAGCCGACGCTCTTGTTGACGCTCAGTCGCAGGGACTGATTCCTGGTCCTGGAGAACACCCGCCCGCAGTGGTTATAGTTGAATATGACGTCCGTCATATCCGCCTCATCAAAGGCGTCCGGATGAACTTCCTCGTAGATCTCAACTGTGTTTCCATTCCATTCTCTGAACGACGCCAGCTGTGTCTGCTCGTTGAATACCGCCGGCACGCCCCGGATGATCATCTTCTCCGGCTGTCCCTCTTCCGCTGCACGCGTCTCGATGCTTCCGATCCGGAAGTCCCGGAACATGACGCCCTTCTTTTCGATCAGATTCCTGATGTTATCAATCTCACTATTCATCTTCTGATTCATCCTCCTTTTCTTCCTTCTGGACACTCTTCGCGACCTCTCCGACCGGCGCAGTGTCCAGGCGGCGGATCGGTTTGTCTCCGCCCTCCACGTGTGGCAGGCCGACGATGTCGTTCCATGTGTTCGGCGTCATTGCTCCCCGGTCAATGAAGTCTTTCAGCGCCAGTTTGTCGCTCATGGACATGAACTGGATGCTGCTCGACGCCCATTTGATCTCATTTCCGTAGGCGATCTCCCGGTCCGAGTAGACTTTGCTGGTTGACTCTCTTGAGAGCGCGATCAGAAACGGCTCGATCTGTGTCTCGTAAAATACCTGCATTTCTTCCGGCTTCGCCTTGGACATGATGATGTCATCGTTGGTGCCGAAAAACCGGTACAGGTTCTCCCGCAGTTCCTTCATGGTGCTGAAATTCGTGATTGTCGGATTGATGTTCGCCGGGATCCACTCTTCCGATGCGTCGAGCGCTCCGATGCCATCTCCCGTCGCCGGGTCCAAAAAGTCCTTAACGAATCTGTCTTTTGTTTTCTTCAGATCCTCCGGATCCAGCATGGCTTTCGTCGTCTTGATGATTCCCCGAAGGTTTGCGGTGGATTTCACAGCATTTGCGATGGATTCGTTCGACACCTGGATCATCTCCAAAGGCTGGAGCAGCGGATCGTTCGGATCACCGGCGATGTCTCCGGAGTTATAGTCCTTTCTCAGGACAATGATGTCGTCCCAGCTGAAGATGTACGTCCCTTTGGTGGTCGTGAACCGGATGAAGATGTTTCCGGCCGGATCCTCCAGCGCTTCCATGTTGGTGTATGACATCGGATAGAATCCTTCGATATGCTTTCCTGTCCGGAATATGATGATAAACGCTGTATTGAACAGCTCATAGTGGGTCCGGACCTTGTACAGGAAGTCTTTGCCGTTCATGTACTGGTTCGGCCGGTACCGCAGCATATATTCGATCCGCTTGTCCGTACAGATCGGCTCCGCCTTTGCTGTCTGGTCCGCCAGCGTCCGGATGCAGGCCCGGACCAGATCGGACCGGTAGGCGTCTCTCCCGAACGGGCGGAATGTCGCTGTAAACCCTCCCATCTCCCGAAACCGCGCCAGCGCGGCCCGCGTTCCTTTTATCTTCGCGAGCATTGTTTTGATCAGATTCACCTTCGCTCCCCCTATTTGATGAATTTCAAATACTCTTCTTCATGCTTGCAGTAGCTCGTATATGCGTTCAGCAGGCTGACAGTTCCATCGATCCGCTGTCCCTTGCTGTCTTTCACCGGCATACAGCTTTCGATGCCGTCCTCGTTCTTGCTTTTTTTCACCGTGTTCATCAGGCACCACAGCAGCATCGGATTTTTATCGTACACCACGTTGTGCGCATGAAATTCCGCGCCCAGCCGCTTCATGGGGTAGGTCCATGTAAATGCGCCCTGGGCGATCTTTTCCATCTCGAATCCCAGACTTTCCATCTCCTCGACCCAGTATCCGGCCAGTGCCCGGTCGTATCCGATCCACAGGGGCCGAATGTTGTTTTCGCGGACATTCTTATAGAACCACATGGATACGTCGTGGTAGTTTACCTTTGTTCCTTCGCAGATATGCAGCCATCCCTGATCCGCCCACTGTCTGTAGGGCGCCTCCGGGACCGCCATCTTCTCGATCTCTTCCAGCCGTGCCTCCGGCAGAAAATACTTCTGCAGCACGTAGATCTTCGGATCCGCCGGCTTTTGGACCAGCAGCGTCGCTGCTGTCAAGTCCGTGGTTGACGAAAGGTCGCAGCCGCCGATGGCGTAGCTGTTTCTCATATGCTCGTGATCGATCTTCTCCTCGTTCAGCGCATCTGTGTACTCCAGCCACTTGATCGCCGCATTCTCCGTCATGTTGAAATCCTTCACCATGACGGTCGCCTTGAACGCCGGATCCTGCTTCGCCTTCTCGACGAATCCTTCCAGTGTCTTCACCTTCTTGATCGTTCCGAGACCCGGATTTGCCAGGATCCAGTATATCGGCTTGTCCCACTGGCCGCGATCTTCCAAATGGTAGTGGATGAACAGAAAATGCTCGTCCTTTACCGTGCCGGCCAGAATGCCCTCACCGTACTTCACCTGATCGTCATAGATGCCGTTGCGGACAAAGTTATTCGTTGATATGCAGAAAAGCAGAGGCTGCTCCCGCGAGGATGTGCTCTGCTTCATGTCATCGTATATTCTTCGGTTCGTGATCGCTCCCAGCTCGTCGATGATTATCCCGTGGCTGTTCAGGGAATCCAGCTTCTTCACATCGGAGGCCAGCGGCTTTACGATGCCCTCATTGTGCGGGAAGTAAATGTCCGACGCTCGCTTCTTCAGGTGCTTTGCGAGGAACGGGCTGTGCTTTCGCATCCGCTCCGCTTCATCGAACCCCTTCTTCGCCTGATCCATCTTCGTCGCTATGAAGTAGATCTCCGGCGCTCCTTCTCTGTCATTGCACAGCAGATCCAGCGACACGCCGGCCAGTTCCGTAGTCTTTCCATTCTTGCGCCCTTCGAAGATGTCCACCTCCGTATACTGCCGGATGCCGTTGTCATCGACAAACCCGAAGGCTGCTTCCAGATGTGCCTTCTGGAACAGCTCCAGCTTCAGCGGTGCTCCCATCGTTCCCTGGGACTGCTTGCAGAATTTCTCTATAAAATCAATGTGTCGGCCGGCAATATCCAGATCCAGATGGTATTTGTCCGGATGCTCCGCATTGTTTGCCAGAATCTCATACTGCCGCTTTACGGTGTCCGGTACGAGGATCTTTCCGTCCTGGATCTGTGTGTAGTAGTCGAGCAGGAATGACATCAGGCCTTCTCCAGGAATTCCGTAAACTCGTCCCCGGTCTTTTCGATGCTTTCCGGGAGCATATCCAGCAGCAGCCTGACCGTCGCGTTGTAGTTTTTGACCATCGTGTTGTATGTCTTCTGCGCCGGGTTCTCCTGGACTACCTGGAACCCATTCCCGTTGGTTGTTTCGATCACGGCACCGTTTTTTCGGATGTCTGTTTCCAGTTTTCGCAGCGTTTGCTCCATGAAGAACATCTTTGTCAGCAACTTCTCCGCGAAGGTTCGGCGTTCCTCAGGCAAATCTTTATAATATTGTTTTATCTCCGTTTGTCTTGCCATAAATAAAACCCCTTCGTGGGCATTTTTTTACTCAATCAGACGCCTGATCCCTTTGCGCCGGTGTTCCCCTGCGGGCGGTATTTTCACGAACGGGGGGGTCCTTTTTTCTCACGGCTGAAACTTTTCGAAGTATTCTTCGATGATCGCAACCTGCAGCTGTTTGTCGAATCTTTTTTCGTCCGCCTTTGCATACTCGATGCAGGTTTCCTGCAGTGTATCGATGTGGATCAGCTCCGCCCTCAGCCGCCGCGCCAGCTCCAGCCTTTGCTTCTTCTTCGGCAGTGTCGCGATCACCCACACATTCCTGCAGTCGATGCTCCCGTCTCTTGCTTCAATCCGATCGTAAATATAATCCCGGATCGATATCGACAGGTCCAGCATGTTGCTATGAGGATCGTTCCTGTCGTGGCCCAGCGCCTGCTGAATCGAATCCAGGTCAACCACAAGATCTGTTGTTTCTCTGTGCTCCCGCACATACCGACTCTTTCCGGCTGCCGGCGCTCCATGCACGATATATACTTTCATCGGTGTCAGCATTCCCTCGGCGTCGAAGTAGAATCCGTCCTTGTTCAGAATCCTTTTTCTGGCTTTTCGTCGATACCGTTCCAGGATCTTTTCTCTGTGTATCTTGAAATGGCAATCCCTGCAGACGCACATCAGGTTGTCCAGGTTCAGCGCGATCCGAGGATCGTCCACGTTCGCCGGAGTCAGCTCTATGATGTGATGTACTTCTTCAGCCGGCTTATAGCATCCCTCGCGCTGGCACAGTCCTCTGTCCCGGACGATCGCCGCTTCACGAACGCGATGCCACGCTTTCGAGTTGTACAGCTTCTCTGCGAATGGTTTTGCCATGGTTCTCCCTAAAAGGAGAGAGCCGCATTTCTGCAGCTCCCGTAAGGTGTGCATGATCATTTGCCTTCTGATCACGGTTACATATTAGCATTTTTTCTTTGCCCCCGCTTTAACCAATTACGTCAACCCAAGATATGACGCCGCCAGAATCACGAACGTCGCTTTGTGGTTGCTGTAGGTCTTCAGCGCAGCATCGTCCGGATACGGCGCATTGTACATGACCTTCTGCCAGACGCCATGACGGTACTCTTCCGGGATTTCTTTCAGCGCGCGGTCGATCGCTGCCACCACGTCCCTGTCGCGTTCCCGCTTCATGGCTTTTGATTCCACCGGCGAGCCTGTTGCTCCGCCCTTCACGTGCGGCTGTCTTGGGTCCGGCCCTTCGTCAATCATGTCCTGCAGGTTTTCTTTCCTGCGATAGTACCCGCGGATCATGTGCAGCGTCGTCATGTAGACGTCCTTCGGAAGGATCTTCTCTTTTTCTGTCTGGTATTCCCGCATTCTATTCGCCTTCCCGGAGATATACCGTCAGCGCCCTGCACAGGTCCCGCGCCTCCTCGTATGTCAGCGTGGTTCCCTTGCCGCACTTCCCATGGTCCGCCGGCCAGTCTCTGACGTCCAGCTTGGCATCGCGGCCATTCCACGACACCAGGTTCAATTCCTTGTTCCAGCTTCCTGACGATGTCCCCAGGACCGTCAGGTGCCGCACGATCTCATGTGTGATCTTATCGCTCATTCCTTCGCTTCACCCCCCCCAGTGCTCATAGTTAAACTTCAGCTGCTTCTCGTATGGTTTATAGTGCGGCTCGTAATCTGCCGGCCGACCTTTGCGGAACCGCTTCACCGGCCCTGTGGATAACATGACGCACTGTAAGCATTCTTCCCTTGTCAGTTCGTTCTCGTATCTGTTTATGGTGTCCTCGATGACCCTGTATCCGGTGATGTCTGACGGATAGCGGATCTCTTCCTCGTACTCCCGTTTCGTGATCCTCTCGTTTCTTGGCTGTGGGACGATTAGATTTCGGGATCTGTCGTAGCGCTGGCGGGCTACTGCATCCGGATCCCGGAAGGTCTTCTCTGTTTCCTTGCACATGTACTCAGCCAGATCGTAGTAGTTGCCGTTTGTGTCCAGCTGCACATGATGGGCGTGTCCCCCTTTCCAGCAGTCCAAGATCACTTCCAGCGCCTCCCGGTTGCAAACGATGTGATGATGGATCCTCTGATTCTCATATTCCGTCACGGCTACCCATTTCCATGGAAGGTCTCTTCTCTTCATCCTGTCGCGCATGTTGCTTTTGAATCTCTTCAGGATGGCCTTCGCTGTCTGCGGATCCGGTTCTTCTTTATAGGTCAGTGTGACGTGGAAGTCTCCGTCCCGGAAGTTGTGGTTCAGGATCGCCGCCAGTTTCTTGGTCGCATTCCGGAGATTGACTGCCTGCACCTTCTCCGGTGTCATGTTCTGACGTGCTCTTCTCTGCTGGCCGGGCGTCCTTTCTCCTGTGGATGAATATATGGATCTGATCGCAGTTGCTCCTGCGATGATTGTCTGACGGATGTATTTCATCGGCACCCCATAAGTTTAATACTCTTATCAAGCTCTATGGGTCCGCTTTCAGGACCCTTGCTTTTCTCTTTCCTATATATAGGCGGCCCGGGAATCCCCTCGGTGCCGCTCTGCAGTTTCGATGCTCCGGAATCCCCTGGATGCATCGCTCCTACCTTTGCCGGTAGCCTCTCTTCCATTTCTCTTTCGTCAGTTCCTTTGCTGTCCCCGGGTCTATGACGGCGAGGATGATCCCTGCCACAAAGACCGCGCCCCCTGAGAAAAATCCGAGTATAAATGAAATGAATAGCATTGTTCTTTCCCCTTACATAATCTCCGGCGCCGTGATGCAGCAGGCTGTTTTGAATCCGATGCTCACCGCCGTTGCGTATGCATCCATCCTTGTCGCTATATCCTCGAACAGAAACTCCTTGACGCCAGCGCTGTCTCTAACGATATCTGCCGGCGCATCTTCCATGATCCGGTTCAGCCTCTTTGCATCGCTGTTCGCCTCTTCCGCTTCTATCGTCATCACGTAGTAGACCTTCATCTTTCTTCCTCACCCTCCGCTCTGTGTAATTCCTCTCGTACCCACGGCGCAAACCAACTATATCCTTTTGCGTGGAACAGGCACCCCAGAAATATGCGCATCATTTTTAGCCACCGTCTCATTCTTCCTCACCTCTCATATCTTTTCCGCAGTTGGGACAGAAGTTGGGTACTTCTCCTGTGTACCAAATTTTTTGTCCCTCAACGTATCCATAGCCTCGATGTAAGCATCGCACATCTGCATTGCTGTAATCCTATCAGCCTCGTGGTTGCTTAATTCGTGGGCGAACTGTAGTAATGCTCTATGGAGTGTCAACCCCTCTATCGGTGTCAGCCTTATGTCCAAGCCTTTTACCGCATCATCTCGAATTTCAAATCGTACTTTCATCGTCTGCTCCTCTCATATCTGCTCCGCAGTTGGGGCAGAATTCAAACAGCTCTGTAAGATCCCACGCTGCTGGCTCTTTCTCGCACTTTGAGCACACAAGTTTCGGTCTTTTTAGTCCGTATTCGTCCGTTTCCGTTTTAATCTCCCACTTCCCTGTCTTCGGCTCTGTTGATGGAAGTGATAGCAAGTGCTTTTTTATAAACTCTACGCTGAACTCCACAGGGAAGTTATCACAATCGACTTCCGGTATTCTTGTTCCATCCGGCGCTATACAAAACGGCTTTAGCGCATCCTGTCTGCTGATTAAATCACTCATGGTTTACCATCCTTTCCACGGCCAAAATGCTTTCCTGATTCGAACTTTCGGTACTAATCCGGCCCACGACTTAGCCATTAGTTTCAGCCTCAGCAGAGCCATTTGATCTGTGACCCTGCACGTGGCGGTGATTTTTCGGTCGGAGTCGAGCACTATCTTGCGCAGGTCCTCGGCGATGGCCTCCTCCGCAACGCTGATTTCCTGTATGCCGTTCAGCTCCACCTGCTGACCGGTCTCACTGTTATACAGGGTCACCCGCTCAAAAGTTCCCGCCGTCATTCTTCTCCTCCCATCACTTCATCCGCCATGAACCCTTTGACGATCTGGCAGATGTAGTCTGCCTTTTCCTTTGCCCTTGGGACGTTCTGCCTCTCCAAGTATTTCGTTATTTCGTTGTAGGCCCTGCAACTGGCGTCTCTCATTGCCGCAGCCTGGCCTCTTTCGTAGCCCTCCCGGAATGCTTTCTCCTTGGCTTCCTCTTTGTTCATGGTTTTTCCTTCCTGTTCAGTTCACTTGCCTTCATCTCCGCGATGTCCCTGGATATGTAGCTGTCGAAGATCTCCCTGTTCCCGGAGTGGTCGATCTTTTCTATGTCCCGGATCCGGTAGACGCAGTACAGGAACTCACCCGGCCCGATCGGATTACTTGATACTCTCCATTCGCTTTTCATCTTGGCACACCATCCTCTCTTCTCTCCTGTCTGCCTCTGCCGCTACTGCGCAGAGTGACATCACCACCAACATCACGCCCGCTCCGATGAGTACCCCTGCGATAAATGTCATCATCCCAGTTCCTCCAGCCTTTTGATGGCCCAGCCGAGGTACACCTGCGCTTTCTGCAGGTCCTGGACCGGGTTTCCTTTCTTGCGGTATCTGCTGACGTACTTGATCACGTTGCCCATGTAGTAGCCGACCTTTGCGTCCGTCTCTGCCTCCAGGATGTCCCGGATCACGTCGATCGTTTCGTACTTGCCGCCGTAGTGCTGCGGGTGGTTGACCGGATCTGACTGGTGGATCCTTGCCAGTTCCTCGTTAAACTGGTCTGACATCTGCTTCATTTCTGTTTCTGTCACCGGTTCGTCCTCCATCTTCTCATTCCCTTCGAAGAACATTTCGAACAGGGTCGTTTTCAGTTTTCTTTCGAATTCTTTATCTGTCACGTTATACCTCCGATAGGTTCTTAATGTTCCAGCTGCCGGGGGCCGGCAGTTCTATTCTATTCTCTTCTTTTCTTTATGCTTTCCTCTTTTGTATGCTCCACACTTGCCCCCCCTGATCGGGTATCCGGCGAGGAGGCGGCTGTGGCCCTCGATCGTCAGGTACTCGCAGAACTTTCCGGATCCGTAATAGCAGGAGCCTTTGTGCTTGCATTCCGTTTCTTCTCCTCTGTATCTGTCCGGATCTGTTCCGCGTTTTCTTGCAATGCGCTTCGCCACGAGAATCTTCCTGTTCTCTCCGCCGTTTGTGCGCTTCATGATCTCTCGGCAGTCCGGGCAATATCTCTGCGATGCTGACATCATCAGGACTTCCTCTCCACAGATCTCGCAGTTCCCCAGTCTTGGTGTCCAGCTCATTATTTGATTCCTTCCTTCTTCATGTGATTCCTCACCGTCTGCTCCGAGCATTTCATCTCATCTGCGATCGCCTTGACCGACCACCCGGCCCGGCGCAGCGCCTGCAGTTTCCCCTTGTCGAATTTCGGTTTTGCCCCCCCCGATAGTTTCTTCATGGCCTCCTTCTCCCGAAGGAGCGGCACCACCAGGTCTTTGGAACTTATTGCTTCCGATGCGCTTTCCTGGGCATTTTGCTCCGGTTTCTGGGCATTTTGCTCCGGTTTCTGGGCATTTTGCTCCGGTTTTGTTACATTTTCTGCTTGTTTGAGCAGATCCCGGATATTCTCCCGGATGATTGTGTCCTTCGTCTTTGTCATCATGTTGTCCGGCATCTTTTCCGGTGTCTCCTGGATGTCCAACAGCATCCGTATCACGTCGAATTCACTGATCATACTTTCCCCTCCTTATAACGCGTCGCTGAATGACTCGACCACCGTCTTCATGGCGCGGTTCATCTTCGTCGCCAGCTCCGGATCCTCCCCGGCCTCGGCGTCGATGATGCACTGGCCACACATCTCAAATGTGTCCTGCAGCTGGTCGACCAGGATCTTGAACCGGATGATCGTGTCGTTGCCGGCATTCTCCAGCTTGTGCTGCAGGCTGCGGTTCTCCTCTTCCAGCTGGTCCTTCATGCTCTGCAGGTCTTCGATCACGGCGTCGACTTCCTTCTTCGCTTCATCCTTCAGCTTTGCACTCTGGGCCTCCAGTTCCTTATCGATGGCTTCCTGCCGCAGGTCCTTCTCGACCTTCAGCTTGTCTTTTTCCTTCTTCAGATCATCCTTTGCCTTTTGCAGTTTCTGCTCTGCTTTCTGCAGCTGCTCTTGCAGTTTTGCTAATTCCTCCGGATCCGCCTGCGGTTCTGCGCTCATCCGCGCAAACTGCCCCTTCCGTATTTCGATCTCTGCCAATGCCTGCGCCAATTTCCCATTGATTTCTGACCGGTCCTTCGTTACCTGCTCAACTTCCTCCTCCAGGACCGCTTTCTCTTCTTTCAGCTTCCGGATCTCCTCTTCCAGGGCTTTGTTTGTCATGCCCTCAACTTGGTGCTCTTCTGCGAACTTTTCTCTGTCTTCTTCCGGCACCTTGAGGAGGCTCAAAGCGTTGGAAATACTCAAATGCGACAACGTTGTCGTTTTTGAAATCAGGCCGTTTTCGCCGCCGTATTCAGATGCAATTTTCATGAATCTTTCTGCCGTTCTGCGGTTATAATTCAGATTCTCCTTGCACCAGGTGTCGAAATTTCCATGACCGACCTGCTCTTTTGCCTCCTGCAGGCGCTCTCCAATCTGGATCGCGCCCTCCATAGCCGTCTTGGCCACGTTCTGCTCGATGATCTTGATCTCCGAGACGATCACCGGCAGCGTTCTCTCTTGGACGATCGTGTAGTCAGCTTCTACGATATTGCTCATGCATGCACCCTCGCTTTCTTATATTCCTTCATGAACTCACTGATGAATTCCCCGACTTCCTTCGGGTATCCGCAGTTGTTTCTCCCTCTGCACTGGACCATTTCCCCGCTGCTGTTTAGCTCCATCGTGAAATAGGGCCGGTCCGGTTCTTTCACTTTCCGGATGAACAGGATCGACGTCTGTCCTTTGGCCACCCTGTCGATGTATGTTCTGACGCAGTGGTTCAGCGCCTGTGATTCGTTCCGCAGCTCCTGCGGCGTCTTCGCCGGCCGGATCAGCAGGTCGCCTCTGATCTGCGGTCCTTCCATCCCGGTGATCTCTCGCTGATACTTCGCAAAATTCGCGGCGTCGATCGTCGTCTTCTTCTCCTCGGCTTCTTCGATTGCCTCATCGTGCGCCCTCAGGAAGTTCTTCGGATACAGTGTCTTCTTGTCCAGTCTTCTTCCCAGCCGGATCACGGCTTCCAGGTAGTCGGCGTAGTCGTTCAGCGTGACATGGTCTCCGGTCGCTCTCGTCTCCTCCAGGAGTCTTCTGAGCAGCTTCGATACATCCGTCCTCTCCTTGACCATGTCCATTTTCTGGCTGTTTATATATACGTTTGCTATGGCGTCCAGTTCCGAGACATCTCTGACCTCTGCCCACGGCGCCATCTTGCGGATCTGATGCAGGCTCTCCAGAAATCCTATGGACGGCTCCTCTTCCCGCAGCGCTCTCACATCGGCCCCGTTCACCTTCAGGATCTTCCGCAGGTCTTTCGCCCGCATGTTCAAATACCTGCTCCGAAGACCAGCTGCCCGGTTCATGACCAGCGTTTCGAACCCTGACTTTTCCAGGATCTCTGTCGCCGGATGCTTGAGGAAGTCTGTCATGTATCTGATCAGCCTGCTGATTTCGATGTTTTCGTCCCAGCGTCCGCTATCGAATCTTGCAGTATCCACATCTGCATACTGCAGATCTGTCCCCACGGCTACGTCGTACAGGTGATCATGCCAGTCGCTGTATCCGTAGGCCTTCGGCGGCGCTTTCAGCCCGATCTTCTTCACCCGGTACCATCCGAAGGTCCCGAACCACCCGTCGTCCCTGTCCCATCGCTCCTGGGTCTCTTTTGTCAGCCGGATCTGCTGCGTCGCATCGTAGTACACCTGCGGATGTGGATCGGTATAGTCGATCATGAAACGGTCTACTTCCAGGAAGGTCGCTTTCCCGTAAGCCCGCATCCAGATGATCCTCCCGTAGTCCCGCAAAGACTTCCTGCCGTAGCGGATGTTTTTCGGCAGCCCTGTGTTTCTGCAATGCGGACACATCTCTTCCAGGAATCCTGCATCTCTTTCCGGCCGCCGGCCATCCGGCGCATGCCGGATCCATGGCATTTTCTGCAGCGGGAACTCTGCTCCGCATCTTGTGCATATTATCTTTTCTTCCTTCTCTGAGAATATGAGGTAGGCCTGTCGCTGGCAGTGCTGCAGGACGTATTCCGTCAGCCCCTTCGGCTTTGGGATCCTGTACGGTCTGTTGTCTTCCATCCCGGCACCTCCTACAACAGGTCCATCGCGTTGATCTTCGCCTGCTGCTTCGCCGGCCGGGCCGGGTGGCTTTCGATCCCGTAATATTCCCGGACGATGGCGTAGACTTCTTCGGGCGGAATGTATGCGCAGTTTCCCTTTTTCCTTTTCTTGGCCTCGTCCCACACTTTCGAGTAGGCGCCGCTCAGTGTCTTCTCCGGATCCAGCAGTTTCTCCGCGACGGATACGCTTGTGCAGATTCCCGTCAGGTACTCTTCGATCCCCTGGGCAACCGGATCGTTGAGCTTCATCATCTCTTCTGTGATTCTGGCAATTGCTTTGTTGATCATGTCATGCACTCCTTTTCCGCTATATCGAATCTATAGCGCTCTTAACTTTGTTTCGTTCGTCCTCCCATTTCTTCAGCTCACCCCGCAGGATCCGCGCCCTGTTGAACAGCGTGTCCCCCAGCTGCGGCCGGTTGTCGTGATATGCTTCCTGCGACCGCTCCTCCAGGCGATGGATCTCGTCCAGTTTCTGCTGTCTGTACGACTTGATCCGGCCCGTTTGGTTTCTGATCGGTGCCGCCTGCTCGTCGTGGTTCTTCCTTTTCTCTGCGGCTCTTCGGATCTCGATGCGCTTTTGCAGCGCGATATCTTGCATGTCATCCTTTATGCACGGGACCCGCTGGCAGCCGATCTCCCACGCCCCGAACATAAACGTGCAGATCGTGTTTCTCTCCGGGCAGAACAGGATCGATCCATGCTCTTTCAGATGCTCCTGCTGCTGCCGGTTGACTTCTTTCTTCAGCGACTCGCTCATTCTGTTCGGAAGAACCCCGGTTCTGCTCATGGCAGATAATTCCGTCCGATCATGGCCATCCATGCTTTTCTCGCTTCCTTTCTTTCCATTCCCAGCTCCATCAGCCTTTGCTCGTAGGCGTTCTGATAGTACATTCTCCATTTCAGGTTCTCGATCCGCGACCAGTTGTCTGCGTTCGCGTGCAGCCTTGCGTGGATCTGCGGGCAGACATCCACCTGGAATCCATGTTCTATTGAAGTCTGCCTGTTCGGCCCGCCGAATATCTCGTGCCGCTCTGCCCCCGGCTGCCCCGTATACCAACAGATCCTGTTCGGTTTGTCCTTGAAACCATTCTGTTTCTTCTTTGGCTTTGTGTCCTTCGGTTTTGGGAACGGGCAACTGCGATAGTATTCATCCAGAATATGATCATTTTTCAATGGATCCTCCCTTTGTCGCTTGGTATAGCTGCGCACTCTTGTTCAACGCTCTGACGATCTCCGCTCTTGACGGGCACATCCGTCCGCGGAGGCTCCGTTCGATGCGGCGGGCGTTTTCCCTCTGCATCTCCTCCCACTCTTCTACCATCCACTGATATCTGTATCCGGTCACTGGTAGGCCGGCACCACGCCGTTGTAGGCCAAGGCCATCGCTATCATGATGCCCACGCATGCCACGGTGAATGCGATATAGCACCATGGCTTGCTGTCGATTTTCTTTATGATCTTTCCCATCTTCACTGTGCCCAGCTCCTTTCCACTTCTGCGAAGATCTTCGCTGCCACTTCGTCGATCATGTACTGTTTACTGGTCCCGGACGGAATGAAGTCCAGTCCTCTGAGCAGATTTCTCGTCCTGTCTTTGCCCCATCCCATGGCTTCCCGGACGCCGTTCTGTGTGATAAACTCCGCGCCGCCGGCACGCCTCTGCAGAGTCTTCTTGATTGCGCTCTTATTCATAGTAGTCGGCCCCCTCGATCCCCTTTATCACGTCTTTGAGCAGAGCGAACCCGCTGTCCGCCGTGACGTCGATCCGTTTCTGACCGTTTCTGTACTCCACTACCACGTATTCGTCGCCGTCCTGCTCGAAGTAGTCTAACCATGTGATTCCTTCCGTAAAGTCGCACAGTCGCAGGATTCCATATAGCTTGCGCGTGATCTCTTTTTTGTTTTCTCTCTGGTCTGGCCAGTATACTTCGCCATCTCTATAGAATTTTGTGCCTGGTTCCAGCTCCGCCCGGATCTCTCTGACCATCTTCAGGGTCTCCATGGCTTCGTTGTATACAGCGTCCAGATCTTCCGTGATCTTGTCGATCTGCTCGTCGAACTCCTCTTTGTTTATCTCGACATTGATGGAGATCTCCCCGGCGCTCGTCATGAATTTCTTCGGCTTCTCCGGATGCTCCAGGTGATGCGTTCGCAAAAGCAGGTCATCCGTCCGCTCCTTCAGGAACTTCCCTTCTCTTCTCGTCGCTATGTTTGTTGCGATCACTGCGGCCGCTAAAATAATGATGCAGGCTGATAGCAATAACGTGTTCATCATGGCTCTCTCCTTTTCTCTACGGTGTTGGCATCGGCAGCAATGCCATCGATAATGCCAGCCCCGTCATGATTGCTACCCACAAAAGCAGGTACAGCGCTGTTCTCATAATTCTTTCCTTATTGCGTTGTTCACATCGCCCTGTCCATGAATACGTCCGGGTTTCTTTTTGTCGCTTTGCAGAACGCAATCATTTCGTCACCGGTCATCGTTCTTTTTCCTGTGACGATTGCGCTCAGTTTTACGTTCGTCATCATTACGGACGGATTTACTTTGTTCATCTCTTTCGCTACCCATGTTTGGGTCCTTCCGTCCTCTTTGATGATCCGCTTCACTGTTTCATTGATCTTCATTTCGTCACCTCTCAATCAAGAATTTATTGATCGAGCCTATCATAATCAATAAATTATTGAATGTCAATATATTTTTCAATAATTTATTGATTTCTTCATCTGAACTTTATAAAATACGATGTACACGGAGGTGGTATGTATGAAAACTTTAGGCAGTAGAATAAAAGCGGCCCGCGAAGAGTGCGGTTTCCTTCAGTCTGAACT
>JAFUAE010000112.1 GCA_017460845.1 Lachnospiraceae bacterium | reverse complement strand
GTCTGCCGCCGAGATCGATGAGCAGGACACACACCAGATCATCGTGATCGGCGTGGCGGCCATCGTTCCTCACAACGCGATGGCAGACAGCCTGATGGATGAGCTCTCGTCGTTCGTGGAGGATAATACGGAGGCCGAGATCCTGGATGAGGAAAGAGAGATCCGCTAAGATGTACCGATACGTTGCTTTCGATGTGGAAACACCGAACCGTTTTAACAACCGAATGAGCGCTATTGGCATCTCCGTGATCGAAGACGGGGTTATCAAGGATAGCTACTTTTCCTATGTGAATCCGGAAACACGCTTTGACTACTTCAATATAAAGCTGACGGGCATAGATGAACGGACGGTTCGGAACGCACCGGTATTTCCCGAACTCTGGAAAGAGATCGAGCCGATCATGTCCGGCGGTATTCTGGTAGCGCACAATGCGGTTTTTGACCTTGGTGTACTCAGGAAATGCCTTCAGGACTATGGCATCTCATGGAAACCTGCGGCAAAGTACTGCTGTACTGCCAGGATCGGCCGGGTGCTGCTCCCTGATATGCACCACCGGCTGAATGACCTTTGTGATTACTACGGGATTTGCCTGGACCATCATAAGGCCGATAGCGACAGCCATGCCTGCGCAGAGATCTTTCTTCGGTATATGGAAGCTGGGATGCAGGAGAAGGACTTCATCCGAACCTATTCGTTTTAAACAGACCTGAACTGTACCCTGAAAAAAATAACAAAAAAGTGAATCCAGCATATACAGTTGCGCGACCTGTCGGTGATTTCCGACAGGTCGTTTAAATTTGAAAATTTCCTCTTGCGATCCGAACGGATGTTTGCTATTATGGCCTCACAGAGAACGAGAGCAGGCTGCTCACGATAGAAATTTCTGAGATATTCCACAGGAAAGAGGTGGCATCCATGAGGCATAAAGACCCGGAGCTGATGAAGCAGATCAATACGTTTATCGGAGAATTCTACGCGGCGAATGACCGTACGCCCTCCACTACGGAGATTGCAAAGCACTTCGGCATTGCCCGCAGCACTTCCCAGAACTACCTGGTCGCGATGAACGACCGGGGGATGCTCTCCTACGTCGGCGGCATCCTGCAGGTGGAGCACATGGATAAGATCCGGACGAAGCGCACCAAGGCTCCGCTGGTCGGTTCCGTCCCCTGCGGTGAACTTACCTACGAAGAGGAAAACGTAGAATGCGTCATGACGCTGCCGACGGAGATCTTCGGCGCAGGACCCTTTTATCTCCTGCACGCTTCCGGCGATTCCATGGAAGATGAAGGGATCGAGGACGGCGACCTGGTCGTGGTCAAGATGGAGACGGAGCCAAAGAAGGGCGACCTCGTGATCGCCATGGATGCGGAGAACCGGAACACCCTGAAGAAGTTCGGCGGTGTTAATCGGAAGAACAAAAAGGCGATGCTGCTCTACTGCAACCAGGCGGTATATGGCGACAAGGTGATCTATGTGGACCATCTGGAGTGCCAGGGCGTGGTCAGCCATGTAATCAAAAAGAAATGACCCCCATGACAGGTCAGACAATACAAGGAGGCAGGCAATGGAGAGAAAGCAGAAATCACTCAGACATTCTTTTGAACATCAGATGCTCCGTGATTATTACATGAAGAATCCGAAGGCATTTGTGGAAACGCTGCTTGAGGACCCTGAAGTTCTCTTCAGGATGTATGACAGTGTCTGCCGCAAATATGGAGAAAAGAATCTATATCAGCCAGAACAGTATTCAGTGAAGATGATGACTGCACCGGACGGCACGGTGGCGCTGAAGCTTACGATGCCGACGCCGGAAGAAGCCCCGGAATGCTACCGGATCTATGCATTCCTGGCAGAGGCAGATGAGGTTCCCGGGTATTTTACCATCGAGCATGTCCAGGGTCATGGCCCCGAGGGAGCAGTCCTTTGCCGATGGTTGAAAGACCGGTCCTGGCTGCATTTAAGCGACGATGTGGATGATGATGAGAATGAATTTCTGCGCTGTGCAGAGGAATTCAGGACTTTCGACCCAGTGGAGTTTCGCCGGATGCTTGAAGAGATTAAGGCGACGACAAAGCCCTTATCCAGGGAAGAAGTGGAAAGGCTTCTCGGTCCGATTCCGGCATGACACTCCAATTTGGAACTTGCAAGTGCCAAATTACGCCAATATACAAATTGCGATTAAGGTGGTCTGATTATGGAAAAGCTTTTGATTGATGTCCGCTGTGACCATCGCGCTGACGGTACGTTCCGGCCCCGGAAGATCCTCTGGCCGGACGGCCGGACCTGGGACATTAAGCGGACACTCCATGTGGCAGAACCAGTGGAGGATGAATTTGAGGGAATTCGCTACACGGTATTGATCGGTAGTGCGGAAAAATACATCTATCGGATCGGCACAAAGTGGTATGTGCATCCGATCAACATGGAGGTGGACACCAGTTGAGCAGCTACATTTCAAATCGTGAGCTGGACGAGCTGGGTAACGGCCTTGTGAGACGCTACCTGGAGCGGTCTGGCGTGCAGGGTGCGGAGCGGTGCATCGACATCGTGGGCCTTGCGAATTTTCTTGGACTTAACGTTACTTATGAGATTTTCGCCGAGAGGGATATGGATAAGATCGGATTCCTCGCGGACGGACAGACACCCCTGATGATCAACAGGAACGGCAGAATCATCCCATTTCTTTTCCCTTTGGGGACGATCGTGCTGGATTCCTTTCTTCTCAAGGACAGGGAAAGCGGCAGATGCAGGTTTACCATCGCGCATGAGATCGCGCACTTCGTGATCAACCGCCACAGGCCTGCCCCGCAGTTTCACAGAGTCTATGACTCGGAAAAAGACTACTCTCTCAAAGAGATGAGTGAACATTTCAGTGTGGTAGAAAACCAGGCGGACCGTCTGGCGGCAGCAATCCTGATGCCGCAGTTTACGGTGGATCGGACGCATATGGATTTTCATAAAG
>JAFUAE010000111.1 GCA_017460845.1 Lachnospiraceae bacterium | reverse complement strand
CATAGACTTCCATGTCAATGCCCAGGATCACGATCATAGCAATTGTCAGGACAGAAGCGACGATCAGAGGGCTGAAGATCGCCAGCTTGTATTTCTGTTTCAGTTTGATTCCGAGCAGATAGAATGCCAGGGACATGACGATCGCAAAATAGGTGGAATGGCTCAGACAATCATTTATGACTTCCCGCATGCTCATTTTTCCCCCTTTCTGCTCTTACGGATCACAGCCTGCGTCACGCGTCCCACGATAACCATGCCGGCCACTGTCGTCAGGCAGGTGATCAAGGTGCCGGGAAGCAGCACAGATTTTACGATTTCCCAGGAGCTGACCAGCTTGGCCGCGGGAGCAATAAACATGACAGGCATGATCTCCAGCAGAAATTTGCCGCAGGAATTGACCTGCTCCGGACGCAGGATCTTAAAATTCAACGCCAAAAAAATCAGTACCAGGCCGTAAATACTGCCGGGTACCGGAAGGGGAATAAAGTAATTCATCATTTCCCCGATCATTGCAATAAAAACAATGATCAAAAGCTGTTTCAGATATTTCACAGGATCACTCCTCCTCCGAGAACCAGATCTCCATCATAAAGAACTGCTGCCTGTCCGGGCGTGATCGCCCGCTGCGGCTCGTCAAAGTGCAGACGGACATGCCCGTTTTCAAGAACCTCTGCCTCCGCCCACTGTTCCGCCTGCCGGTATCGGATTTTGGCACGGCACCGGAAGCTCGCCGCCGGCGGCGTACCCGCGATCCAGTTGAACTCCCCGGCCTCAAGATCCCGGCTGAACAAATCTTCATTTTTCCCAAGCACGACCTCATTGCTCTCCGGACGGATCGCGCAGACATAACGCGGTTCTCCAAATGCAATGCCGAGGCCCTTGCGCTGTCCGATCGTATAATGAATAATGCCCCGGTGTCTGCCAAGCACCTTTCCGTCCGTATCCACGAAATTGCCCGGTTCCGGCTTTTCCCCGGTCCTGGCTTCGATCACTGCAGCGTAATCGCCGTCCGGTACAAAACAGATATCCTGGCTGTCAGGTTTTTCTGCATTGATAAAGCCCTGGTCCGCTGCGATCCTCCGGATTTCCGTCTTATCCAGATGGCCGAGGGGAAAACGGATATGCTGCAGCTGCTCCTGCGTCAGGGAATACAGGACATAGCTCTGGTCCTTGGAATTATCAGGCGCTTTTTTCAGAAGGAGCTTTCCGTCCGGACCCTTTTCGATCACGGCATAATGCCCTGTCACAACATACTGACATCCCAGGATCCGCGCCCGCTCAAGGAGCTTGTCAAATTTCATATAACGGTTGCATTCAATGCAGGGGTTCGGCGTCCTGCCCTCCTGATAGCTCCGGATAAATCTGCAGATGATCTTCTCCTCAAAGTCCTCGGAAAAGTTAAATACATAATGCTGCATGCCGAGCCTGCGGGCTACTGCTCTCGCATCCTCAACATCGTCCAGAGAGCAGCATTTGCTCTCCTGCTGGCCGTCTTTTCCTCCGCCGTCGAAAAGCTTCATCGTCACGCCCGTGCAGGTGTAGCCGTCATTCTTCATTAATAGCGCCGCAACAGAGGAATCCACTCCTCCGCTCATGGCGATCAGCGCTGTTTTTTCCGTCATCATAAATCCTCAGAGCCTGCCCTCCGGGCAAAGCCCAATAATTACATCATTTACAGATCCATCGTTTTTCCGGCTCCGGTGAGCTTCTCGAAGTCCTTTGTAAATGCATCGACCGCTGCCGGGATCGCCGGATTTGAAAACAGGCCGTCGATCACATCCGGGGAAACGGTAGCCGATGCAATACCGTACGCGCAGAGCTCCAGAAGCTGCTGTGAATTTTTGAAGCTCGCAGCAAGGATCCCGCATTCAAGCGCATTGTTATCGAAAATATCCTGGATCTGCTTTACAACGGCAACGCCGTCAAAACCCATATTATCGATGCGGTTGACATATGGCGCAACATATTCCGCGCCGCACATCGCCGCCATATATGCCTGCATCGGGGTATAGACCGCCGTTCCGGTCAGGCGCACGCCTTCTTCGTGCAGCTTCTTCATCGCCCGGAATCCTTCCGGTACGCAGGGGATCTTGACCAGCGTATTGTCTCCGAGCCGGCGGAGGATCGCATGGGCATCCCGCAGGATCCCTTCCGTATCCCCGGCAACAGTCTGTACATGCAGGTCCGCGTCGGATCCGATGATCGAGCGGATCTCCTCCAGCACATCATAGGGCTGTCTTCCGCTCTTTGCCAGAATGGAAGGATTGGTGGTCACGCCTGCGATCGGATAATAGTCATACAGTCTGCGGATGGCCGCAGTATTCGCATCGTCTATCAGTAATTTCATTGTCACTCCAAAAGTTTTTCAACCATTTACAAATTTTTCCTCAGTGACCTGACTGATGGTTTCACAGATAGCCGAGACCATCAGTCAGATCCCTGTGTTTAACAACGTTAATAATATAGCGGAAAGACAGGAAAATTACAATTGAACACTCTTGTCGTTTTGGTAAAATTTTTATACTATATATACCGTAAGCTGTCCCTGACACTTCTGCTCCGGACAGCTTGATAAAAATCATATTCCGGAAAGGAACCGGCATACCGCCGCAAATCGTATAAAAATGACATTTACAGAAATTGCAGAAAAAAGATATTCAGTCAGAAATTTCAGTGACAAACCTGTAGAAAAAGAGAAGCTTCAGAAGATCCTGGAGATCGGGCGCCTGGCGCCGACCGGCGTCAACTGGCAGTGCCAGAGACTGCTGATCCTGGAGGGCGAGGCGATGGAAAAATTCCGCCGGTGCACCTTTTTTGTATTCGGTGCCCAGAGCGGAATTCTTGTGTGCTATGATAAAAATGCGGCCTGGACCAGTGACTGGGGAACCAATATGGGCAGCATCGACGCCAGCATGGTGCTGGCTTCCATGATGTATTCCGCGGAGGAGCAGGGGCTTGGGACGATCATTATCGGCGGCTATCATGAGCCGAGGCTCAGAGAGCTGTTTAAGATACCTGATTACATCATTCCCGTTGCCGCTCTTCTTTTCGGTTACCCCGGACCGTCAGCAGCTCCGCATCCCCGTTATCATCAGAGGAAGCCGCTTGAAGAGACCGTATTCTACAATGATTTTTCATCTGCTGTCCCGACCGAAGACAGAACAGAACTCCACCGGGTGAAATTCCCGGACTGATCCGGCCGCACATGATATGAACAGGAGGCATGATTTATGGGCAGGTCGATGATTTTACTGTTTATCTACTCCGGATGCATTCTCATGATTTTCAACATTGTTTCCTATCTCCGCTTTTACCGGTATCTCCGGAGCCTCGGCGGAATGGAACAGACAGGCGGACTTTTGTCTCTGCCCATTTTTCTGCTGATTTTATTTCTGATCGGTTATTTTCTTGTTGCCCTGATCGGGGACCCTGACATCATAACTGCCGGGATCCTGTTTGGCGGCAGCATTTTTGTTTTTGCCATTCTGCGCTTTATGCAGAGGATCACGGCATTTATCCAGCATCAGGAGCAGCTTAAAAGCGAGCTCAGCGCAGCCAGACAGGCCAGCGAGGCAAAAACCGTCTTTCTGTCCAGCATGTCCCACGATATCAGGACTCCGCTGAATGCAATCATCGGTTACACCGAGCTTGCGAAGCGCCCGTCCCTGACACTTCCCGAAGCAAAGAATTACTTATCGAAAATCGAAGGCTCAGGCACCCAGCTGCTTGCCCTGATCAACGATCTGCTTGAAATGCGCCGCATTGAAAGCGGCAGGACGACACTTGATGAAACGCCCTCAGATCTGCTGGACATCGTCTCACAAAGCTATGATATGTTTGCACCGCAGATGGCCGCAAAACAGCTCCGTTTTTCTCTTCACACGGAAACGGTTATAAACCGCTTCGTGCTCGCTGACAGTACAGCCCTGGGGCGCATTCTGCTGAACCTCCTCAGTAATGCGCTCAAGTTCACGCCGGAAGGCGGTGAGGTCAGTCTGTCCCTTATTCAGACAGATCCGGGAAAAGATCAGGGCGAAAACGGCACAGCAGACTATGAACTTCGCGTAAGGGATACCGGCATCGGCATGAGTCCGGAATTTGCCGCAAAGATTTTTGATCCGTTTGAAAGAGAACGCAGTTCTACAGTCAGCGGCATCCAGGGCACCGGTCTCGGTATGGCGATTACTAAATTCCTGGTCGATCTGATGAAGGGAACGATTGAGGTGGACAGCACGCCGGGTCTGGGTACGGAATTCAGGGTCCGCCTTTCTTTTGGCATCTGCAGTGATGAGGAGCTTACAGATCTCCGGGAAGAAAAAAAAGCGCAGGCCGGCGATACCGATCTGCGCGGAAAACGTATTCTCTTGACGGAGGATGTTGAGATCAACCGTGAAATAGCCTCCATGATGCTCGAAGAGCTGGGGCTTCTCGTCGAGACTGCCAATAACGGCCGGGAGGCTGTCGATAAGCTCAGTTCAGGTCCTGCCGGATATTTCGATGCAGTCCTGATGGACATTCAGATGCCTGTCATGAACGGCTATGAAGCAGCGAGGGCGATCCGGAGCCTTCCGGATCCCGTCCTCTCCTCCATTCCGATCATTGCACTGACGGCGGATGCTTTCCGGGAGGATCAGCAAAAGGCTGCCGATGCCGGTATGAATGACCATATCGCCAAACCGATCGAAGTCAGCCGCCTCCGGGAGGCGCTTCACAGAAGCCTGTGCAGCTGACCCGGTCTTCCTATACAGGTCCG
The DNA here is from genome assembly GCA_017460845.1 of Lachnospiraceae bacterium. Classification (GTDB taxonomy): domain Bacteria; phylum Bacillota; class Clostridia; order Lachnospirales; family Lachnospiraceae; genus Avilachnospira. The sequence goes on along the minus strand of JAFUAE010000111.1, from coordinate 14,127 downwards.
GACCGGGCCCTGCTGCGCTGCCGGAAGCATTTGCCGGAATCACTCCTCCAGGGAGCTGATCATCGGATAGCAGAACAATTCCTTTCCGTCCCGGTCATATGCGCATGCCGCATGATCGCGGTTCACAACAAAGATGCCGCCGTATGCTGACGGAAGTGCATCTGTTTCCATTATTTCCTTCAAGTCCATATCCATCACGGTACAACGGTCAGAGCTGATCCCCGAAAGCGCGAAATACCATCCGCCGCTTACACCGTCCCGGATCGGGATCACATACTGATCTGTCTCAAGCACGGTCTCAAGCTCATCGTTCAGCAGCAGATTGCTCATTCTGTCATTTTCAGGATCATAGTAATTTGATTCAAAGTACGGTACATCCACATATCCATACATTGTCTGGAACGCGTTGACATACTCCATTTTATCCAGGAATACGCTCTTGCCCGTGAGGAGATTTCCCACCCAGAGACCGCTTCCGTTCTCGGAGGCCATTGAAGCATCCGCATCAGCCGGATCGCCCCTGATCGAGAAAATCGGAAGATGATAGTCGACCTCATAGACGCCTTCCTCATCGGAAAACAGCAGGTTGCCGTCACAATCGTAGCAGATCGTACCGTTTCGCTCGCTGTCGATGACGGGCCGTGCTATAAATCCCCATTTCGTATCAAAGGTTTTTCCGATATCCCTGAATTTCTTAAGCAGACTTCCCGTTCCGTCAAACAGATCCGTTCCCTCCTGATCAGATGCCAGGATATTTCCGTTTGCCAGAATATTTGCTTCGTCATACCAGCTGCCGATCAGTTCTTTTCCTGTCGTGTCGATGACGCCGGCAGTCTGGTCCGGATGCCGGACAAGGGCTTTTCCATTCCGGAACGGCACCGCATAATCATATGGTCCGTAGGTCAGGCGTCCGGTCTCGGCATTTGCATAATAATAACCGTCGCTCAGATAAATGAGAAAGAATCCGTCCCCGTAAGCAATATCCGTCACGCCGTACGCCGGATCCGCCTTCTCGGATATCGTTCCGCCGTTCGCCTGATCCATTTTCCTGCGGGACATTACCTCTTTCCCTTCCAGATCTGTAATTATAAAATCCTGGGACTCGTATGCCTTCTTGCAGAGCAGATGATCCTGCATTGCGCTGATATAACTGTATTCCTCAGAAACGACAGAGCCGTCCAGCGAGACGAACTGCTGATGCACCGCTTCGGAGGGAAGATCCCATTCATTTTCGCCGATTACCGCATCACTGTCATATTTGGCGATACGGTAGAACGGGAGCAGTATTTCCTCTCCCGAACTGCTGTCATAATACTGGATCTGCTCGATCTCGTTGTATACGGGATCCGTCACAAGACGTCCCTGCTCATCAAAGAATCCCTGCAAGTAGCCGCTGATATAGCCTGTAGACTCTCCGTTCTCATCTTCATAGGACTCGTAGAGTGCGCTGCCGTCATAGGGGATCAGAAGCCCGTAATCATCTCTTGGCTGCAGGGAGGTCAGGGTTCCCTCCGGAGCATCGTCGAGCCTTTTGTAATTTGCCTCAGGAAGAAGTCCGGAACCGGCATCTCCGCCAGTCTTGTCCCCGACGTCCTGAACAGATACATACCCTTCTTTTGCGATGAGCCGCTGTCCGTCCTCTGTCGCCAGCCAGTCATAGATCACCTTGGCTCCCTCGTTATCCGTTTTTGCAGGAATGACGCAATAATAGGCGTTCAGGTGCGGATATTCGCGCGCCCTGATCGTGGCCGGCTCTGGATCCACGCCGTCCACGGCAATGATCTTAAGCCCCTTCGCCATCTTCATGTCATTCGCATAATAATAAACCGAATAGCCGATGGCATTTGCAGAATTATCATAGGATTTGACGGCTGTCATCAGGTCGCCCATGGAGGTCGGGATATATTCCTTAGGCGCATCCATCAGCGGCGTATCCTTCATGATCAGCTTGACCATGAGTGCCTGCGAGCCGGCGCCTTCATTCCGCTGGAACGGAATGATCTTCTCATCGTTTCCGCCGACCTCTTTCCAGTTGGTGATCTTTCCGGTATAAATATCACGGATCTGGTCTGTCGTAAGGGAATCCACGGGGTTGTTTTCATTGACAACAAAGATCAGCGCATCTGTCGCGATCTCTTCCATTTCATATTCAAATCCCGCTTCCTTCATTTCGTCGAAAACAGAAGCATTCGGCTCGCCTACGATCAGGATATCCTTCTCTCCTGCCAGCAGATTGCGGAAGGACTGGGTGGTGCGGTTGAAAACCGTCAGATCCCCCACAGCCTCCGGTTCCGTCTTAAGCAGTGCAGCAGCGAGCGCCTTTGCAAGCGGGACCGTTGCCGTAGATCCGTCCATCCTCGGAAAATTCTCAACTGTAAATGTATAGTCCGGCAGCTTCAGCGCCTGTTCCTGCTCAGGCTGCTGTTCCCCTGCCGATGCGGTGCTTTCAGACTCGGTGCCGTCCGTTCCGGCAGCAGCCGAAGTTTCCGTGACCCCGGTTTCCGTCGGTGAAGTCTCTGCGGGCACGGATGATTCCTGCGCCGGTTTGCCTGTGCAGGCCGCCAGAGAGACGGCAAATGCCGCAATCGTCAGAAAAATGCCGGTCTTTCGCATTGTATTTTTAACCATGTTTCAACCTCCTTTACGATGAAAGTCAGCGGGCCGGGCACAAAGTGCGAAGGGGATGCGCTGTGACAGCGAAGCTGTCATGAAGTTTATGAAGTGATGTATCATTGCGATATATATTTTATTATAGACTATCCGGGGCCTTCCATACAAGCGGACGAAGGTCTGTATCATTATATCGGGGTTACACTTGAGAAGCAGGCCGGCATGAGTGCCCTCGGCACCTATGCGCACCCGCTTCTTTTTGTCTGATTCTCTTCAGGATGCCGCCTGCCCCGTCATTTGGCAGCCGGCATCCTTACAAACGTCCCGCTGTCCAGTAAAATCAGTCAGCAAAAAGCTTTGCCGGATCCGGAAGCTCCACATCCAGGGGATAAACTGCCTTTGAGACATTGATCATGTGGATATAGTCTACATTTCCTGCAAGTATGTTATTGCCCCAGGAACCGCAGCCCTCGGATACGGCCGGGGAAAGATTGCAGGTCTTCGGCCCCCATGCATTCGGAGTCGGCTGGTTGATCAGTACACGTGCGACCGGAATTCTTTCCGCATAGTACTTGATATGGTCCTCGTTATGAGAGTAAATTCCCGCAGTATGTCCGATACCGCCGGATTCTTCCATATTTCTGATTGCCATTTCGACTGCATCCTCAAATTTATCATATCCTGTCATGGAAACGACCGGTCCGAGGATTTCTTCATTCAGCGGATCAGAAGCACCGACTTCTTTTACCTTGAGTGCGATGACCTTGGTGTCTGCCGGGATCTCAAATCCTGCAGCCTTTGCAATAACAGGCGCATCCTTTCCGACCAGCTCCGGTCTTGCCTTGCCCGTATCCATAAACAGAGCCTCGCGGAACTTCGCAACATCAGCCTCATCATCAAAGACTGCCATGCCTGCCCTGCGGAATGCTGCGATCACATCCGCTTCCTTTTCCTGCAGATACAGGAACAGATTCTGTCCGTCGCAGAGAATGCCATTGTCAGATCCGACCGCTTCGACCGAGAACTTTGCGCACTCATCAAGGTCATAATCTCTGTCCAGAATAACCGGCGGGTTGCCCGGGCCTACGCCGTATGCCGGTGTTCCGCTGCTGTATGCGGCCTTGGTCAGTCCGAAGGACCCTGTCGCAATAACAAGATCCGCCTTGCTCATCAGCTCTGCAGAATGCGGGATCGTAGGTTCTTCCACGATCTGAAGAAGGTCTGCTGGAGCGCCGCATTTCTCAAGCGCCTCACGGATCAGGTTGACCGTATGTGTAGAACTCTTTTTTGCTCTCGGAGCAGGGCACACAATTGTCGCATTCTTGCCCTTCATTGCATGCATGAAGTTGCCGAGCGGAGTCACATTCGGGTTCGTCGCCGGAGTGATTGCTGCGATCACACCGATCGGATGAGCGATCTCGATGGTACCGGTCGCCTTGTCCTCATTGATGATGCCGACAGATTTCTTATCCATCAGGTAGTCCCAGAAGGTTGCCGGAGTATCGGTATTCTTTGCTACCTTATCCTGATAGAAACCAAGTCCGGTCTCGTCTACAGCTTCTCTTGCAAGCTCTTCCGCATGCTTGTAGATCACCTTTGCGCCTTCATAGACCAGCTTGTCTACCTGTGCCTGATCATAGTCCCTGATTGCTTCGACCGCCGCTCTCGCTCTTGCGATCATTTCATCAATTGTAAGTGCCATAACATTTCTCCTTTTCTGCTCTTTTGAGCTGTTTATTATAATTTGCTGCTATATTTTCAGTAATCATTCAGCCAGGTTCGGAATTGATAATTCTGAAAAACAATGATAAAATTCTGAATTAATTCATCTTTATGTATCAACATTCTTTATAAATACAAATATAAAATTTTATCTATAAATAACTGTTTTTTCATTCGCTCCGGAGGATTATATGTCGATCACAAAATACAAAGCATTTCTGAAAGTCGCTGAGCTCGGCAGTCTGACGAAGGCAGCCCAGGCGCTCGGATATTCCCAGCCCAACATCAGCCATATGATCAAAACACTGGAAAATGATTTTGGATTCTCTCTTTTTACCAGAAGCAAGGATAACTGTACGATTACCAAAAATGGAGAAACCATCCTTTACTACTGTTCACAGATCGTTAAGTACGAAGATCAGCTCCAGGCTGAGGTCAAAGGTATTTTCGGTCTGCTGACCGGTTCTGTACGGATCGGCGCTACCAACAGTGCTATGATCGATTTCGTCCCGAAAGTCATCCATCGCTTTACAACCTCTTATTCGGGCATTGAGCTCCTTCCGCGTGAAATGGATGCGGATTCCATCATTCAGACTCTTAAAATGGGCAATATTGACCTGGGTTTTCTGGAAGAAAATGCTGTTCCGGATGAACTGCACAGGAACTTCATACCGCTGTTCCGGGACCCGCTTTGTCTGATCCTCCCTCCCAATCATCCGCTGGTATCCTATTCAAAGATCCCGATAGAGAAAATCAAAGGCTGCGACTTTATCCTGCCTATCATCCCCGGTACCGAAAATGACAGCCAATTTGACGATATCCTGTCCAAAATGAGTCCGAATGTAAAATATAAGGCTGCCAGCGATCTTGCGATCTTCGGTATGGTCGAAAATAATCTCGGAATTTCTATCATGTCCAAGGAAATGACCAAGTACATGCATTGTCAGGTGGAATCCAGAGACTTTGCCGAAGGCCTGTACAGAACTCTGGGTGTACTCGTTTCCTCACCGGATCATGCAACACCTGCCGTCAGGGAATTTATCTCCGTAGCCAAAACGATTCAGCTCCAGGATCCGGAATTCATGAATGAATAAACATTCCCATAAAAAACTTTAACAAACGCCTGAAACTAAAGCAAACTTATTACTTTGATGCAATTCATTCACTTTTTTTATGATGATTTCCATATATTCCGGCAAATTTTCAAAAATACCAAAAATAGCACAAAAAACCGTTCCGATTCATAAGATTTTTGAATAGTACTTACAAGAAAAAAGAATGAATAAACCCAAAAAATGCACAAACAGCAGCTGTTGAACAGCAATTCTGTTTGTGCATTTTGTATGTTTAATGAGATATGATTTAGAAAATATAACAGACCCGGTCGGCTGCAGAATTACACGGAAGCTTTATCTCAGGAATCCGCTGACGATCTGTTCCTCCGCTTCCGCCTCGGTCAGTCCCAGAGACATCAGCTTGATCAGCTGGTCTCCTGCGATCTTGCCGATCGCCGCCTCATGGATCAGCGCAGCATCCACGCAGTTTGCATCAAGCTTCGGGACAGCGACCACATGCGCTTTGTCCATAATGATCGCATCGCATTCCGCATGGCCGTGACAGACTGTATTGCCGATGATACTCGCCTCGAAGATCTGCTCGGACTCGTCCTTTGCAACAGATCTGGAAATAACATCCGTACTGGAGTCCTCTCCGTTAAGAGCCACCTCGTAAACGCTTGTCGCAGACTGTGTGCCGTGTGTCATCAGCCTTTCGTGCACGATCATGGTTGCGCCCGCTGCCAGCTCCGCTTTTGTAGTCCTGATCGTGGAGTCGACACCCTTGATCTGGACCATCTCCATATCGACATAGCTGCCTTCCTGCTGATAGACCTCGGTGACCGGATTGAGGATACGCTTTCCGCTTCCGTCTCCGCTGCCGTAGTGTTTTTCCACATAGCGGACCCTGGAATTCTTTCCGACATAAAATCTGTGAATGCCGTCATGCTCCGAATCCTGCACGCCGCAGTTATCAATGCCGCAGCCCGCTACGATCACAACATCGCAGTCCTCGCCGATATAAAAATCGTTATAAACAGTTTCCTTCAGGCCGGACTGGCTTAAAACCACCGGGATGTGCACGCTCTCATTTTTTGTTCCGTCTTTGATCTTAATATCAATACCGCTCCCGTTTTCCTTGGACACAATATCGATATTTGCCGTTGTATTTCGCGCCGCAAGGCCTCCGTTGGCCCGGATATTGTACGCGCCTTCCGGCATCTTGTGAAGGTCGGCTACTTCATACAGTAATTGTTTCTGAATCTGATCCAGCATTTTAAGTCACCCTCCCCTCAGCTTAATTTGCTGCACGCTTCATTCACGGCAGCCGGTGTGTGCATGATCGCCGGCAGGATCTCATCCTTCGGTCCCTGCAGCTTCACCTTTCCGTTCTCGATCACCACAATATCGTCCGCGATATTGATGATCCTTTCCTGGTGGGAAATGATAACGACGGTCCCGTTGACGCTTTCACGGATATTCTCAAATACCCTGATCAGGTTCTGGAAGCTCCAGAGATCGATCCCCGCCTCGGGCTCATCAAAAATGATCAGCTTTGTGCCTCTCGCAAGAACCGTCGCGATCTCAATACGCTTGAGCTCGCCGCCGGAAAGAGAAGCATTGACCTCACGGTCAATATAATCTCTTGCACACAGGCCGACCTTGGAAAGATACTCGCAGGCTTCCGTAACGGAGATATTGGATCCGCTTGCAAGACGCAGCAGATCGATCACCTTAATACCCTTGAAATGTACCGGCTGCTGAAATGCAAAGCTGATGCCGAGTCTTGCTCTTTCCGTGATCGACATTTCCGTAATGTCCGTACCATCATAAATAATGCTGCCGGAGTTGGTCCTGTAAATGCCCATGATCAGCTTGGCCAGCGTAGACTTTCCGCCTCCGTTCGGTCCCGTGATCACGACAAATTTTCCGTCTCCGATCGTGAGGCTTAAGTTGTCGATAATGCTCTTTTCCGCACTATTCTCTTCTACCTCATAACTAATGTTTTTAATCTCTAACATGCTTTCATCCGCTTTCCGAATATCTGATTAATCGTAACTGTTCACTTACTCACTTCAATTTAAACCGCTCCGGTTTCTTCCCTTCAGGAAGCCTGCCGGATGCCGTGCCTATCTATTGTAATCGTTCGGCACATTTGTTTCAACGAAAACTTTGTTTTCCGGCCGGGAGTACCTGCAAGTGTCACTTTTCAGCCGGCTGAATGACAACGCAACCGTTATTCGACCGGAAGCCAGATTTCACCGCTGTCCGGCCCGATATTGAGGCGTACCCGGCCGCCCTCCGCAGCGATCCTTGTACCCCTCAGCGCACCCTTATACGCAGAGGCATTTGCAGCCGGAAGATCAAATTCCTTATCTGCATTTTCATTGTTGACGGTGACCAGTACACTGCAGCCGTCCAGCTCCCTCGCAAATGCATAATGCCCGGTCGTAAGGCAGAGCTCCCTGTAATGTCCATAAGAAAGGGCCGGCGTTTCACGGCGCAGCTTTCCGAGGGCTTTAAGCAGATCACATAAGCGGCGCCTCTCTGCATTCTTCAGACATTCTTCCAGATCCAGGCAGGGTCTCAGGGCATCATCACTGCCGCGTTCTTTTCTGCCTTCGATTCCGAATTCCGATCCATAGTAGACGGACGGCACGCCCGGCAGAGTATAAAGCAGTATATGTACCGGCAGGAAATGCGCTTTATCATGCAGCTTTGTCATGATCCTTTCCACATCGTGATTGTCGGCAAAATTATAAAGCCCGAGTCCCGTCGGACGGCAGCCTCCCATGTCATAGAGGCGCTTTACCGTATGTGCGATTTCAAAATAGTTGTGATCATTATGACCTGACCAGAGCGCTTTATGCAGGTGATAATTGGTCACGGCGTGCAGCATTTCGGGATTGGCCCAGCGGATATACTCACCGTGGATAACCTCGCCCATCAGCCAGAAATCCTCCTTCACCGAATCCGCAGTCCGGCGAAGCGCCTTCATAAACTCAAAGTCGAGGACGTCCGCAGCGTCCAGCCGCAGTCCGTCGATGTCGAACTCACTGACCCAGAAGCGCACCAGCTCACAGAAATAATCCCTGACTGCAGGATTTCGCTGATTCAGCTTGACCAGAAGATTGTAGCCTCCCCAGTTGTCATAGGAGAAGCCGTCGTTGTACTCGTTATTGCCGTAGAAATTGACATTGCAGTACCAGTCCCTGTACGGGGAATTTTCTCTGTTCTGCCGAAGATCCCGGAACGCGAAGAAATCCCGGCCCGTATGATTGAATACAGCGTCCAGGACCACGCGGATCCCCTGCGCATGACATTCCTTTACAAATGCCGCAAGATCCCCGTTTGTGCCGAGGCGGCAGTCCAGCTTTCTGTAATCCGTTGTCTCATAGCCGTGACCGACAGATTCAAAAAGAGGACCGATGTAGAGCGCACTGCATCCAAGATCCCGGATATGCCGGATCCACGGCAGCAGTTCATTCAACCTGTGCACCGGTTCTTTGTATTCATTCTGTTTCGGAGCCCCCGTCAGCCCAAGCGGATAAATATGATAAAAAACCGCCTCTTCATACCATGCCATAATAACAGCTTCTCCTTCAATTAATAAAAGCCCCTTCCGGTTTTCCGTCAGGGGCAATGCAGTGATCCGGACTGCCTTATGATTCCTCGGTTTTTATGAAAAACCTCTTCAATACGGGAACCAGCGCAAAAATCACAATGATTGCAACGATAATCATGGATACCGGCCTTGTGAGGAAATAATTCCACAAACCGCCCTTCGGAATTGCCATAATCAGTGCTCTCCGGAAATTGGCTTCCAGAATATCTGCAAGAACAACACCCAGAACAAGCGGAGCCGGTTCAAAGCCAAGCACCTTCATCAGATAGCCAAGTACACCGAAAACGAGCATGATCACAACTTCTTCCATACTGTTGCTGAGTGCGTAGGTACCGATGCAGGCAAGCGCAACAATAATCGGTACTAGCACAGAGTTCGGCACAAGACAGATTCTTGCCATCTGTTTTGCCATCGTTACGCCGATGATTCCCATCAGAACATTAGCAAACAGGAAGCCCAGGAAGATCGCATAGGTCATGACAGCTTTCTCCCCCGTGAAGAGACCGCTTCCCGGCTGCAGTCCGTGCATCAGAAGCGCTCCGTACAGGATCGCCGTGACAGGGCTGCCCGGAATGCCCAGAGTAAAAAGCGGGATCATCGCACCGCCGCAGGCCGCATTATTGGCCGCTTCAGAAGCAGCAATGCCAACGAGGGATCCGTGTCCGTATTCCTCCGGATGGCGGCTGGTACGCTTGGCGATGGAATAGCTGATCCATGCGGCAATAGAGCATCCTGCCGCCGGAATAAAACCGATAAATGCACCAACAATGGAACTGCGCACCATCGTAGGTGCCAGCAGCCCGGTATTGCCCTTTTCCCAGCGTTTGCCCTGCAATCCTGCTGCAGGATCGTCGACGATCGTTGAGCCTCGTCCGCTGAGAAGATTATCTACCAGGATCAGTACCTGGCTGATGGAAAACAATCCGATCAGAATTGGTGTCGAATCCAGTCCATCCTCCAGCCACAGCTGTCCGAATGTAAATCTCGGCACTCCCGAAATCTTATCCATTCCGACACAGCCGATCAGGAGGCCGAGCAGTGCCGAGAAAATACCTTTGGCACGGTTCTCCCCGGTCAGCCCGGATACGACCAGAATGCCGAAGCATGCCACCAGGAAATATTCCAGGCAGGAAAACATAAGGCTGATCTTTCCGAGCATCGGCGCGAACAGGATCAGGCAGACCGCGCCGACAATACCGCCAAATACGGATGCAACCGTAACTACTGTAATGGCCTCCATGCCGCGTCCCTGTTTTGTCAGCTCATAGCCGTCCATAGTGGTTGCAGCAGAGGCGGCCGTGCCGGGCGTATGGCAAAGCACAGCCGTGATGGAGCCGCCGTATACGCCGGTCGTATACATCGCAGTCATCATGACCAGTGCAGCTGTCGGACTCATGGAAAAGCTGATCGGAATCAGCAGCGCAATACCAACCGACGGCCCGAGTCCCGGAATGATTCCGATAATCATGCCGCCGATCACACCTATCGCAAGACCGATCAAAACTTCAAGTGAGGCAAAGTAAGCGAGAGCCGCTCCAAGCTGTCCCATCATAGCGTTCTCCCTCCTTTAAGTAAAACGGAAATATTTGCCGAGAATACCGATCTTGTAGATCGGGAGCTTCAGGACAACGACAAACATAATATAGCAGAATACGGTATAGATAACCGTGATCGCCAGATTGACCTTCCAGGATTTCACTTTCAGATGCTTCTGCGCGAAAACCATAAACAAAGGTGTCGCGATCCAGTAGCTGATATAACGGAACGCCAGATAATAAATGATGATAAATCCCATAAATATAAAAGCGTTCCTGCCTTCCCCGAGCTTCATCTTATAGTCGTATTCCCCGTGACAGGTATTTGTAGCCCGGATCCCGTTAAAGATGATTACCAGCGCACACACGATCATAAGTATGGTCAGTGCCATGGGGACTACCTTCGCCTCTCCCTTGATTCCCCGGGCAAAATACAGAGCAATCGTACTGAAAATCAGCAGAACTGCACCGACGGGAATATCTCTATGAATTTTTGTTGCCATACAAACCTCTTACAAGCTTTACGTGAACTGCCTGACAGCTTCGCTGTAGCTGCGCATATGCAAAAACGTCTGCCAGAATTATAACTGACAGACGCTTCTTTGTAAAATCAATCGAAATTGTCCAGGATCGCCGGCAGTTTATTTCTTCCAGATTGCGATACGCTGATCCTTCTGTTTGGAAAGCAGCTCCTTATAAGCTTCTCCGCTGGTATTATCAAGCTGAAGTCCGAACTCTTCCATACCTTTGATATACTCCGGATCCTCTTCCGCCTTCAGGATCGCCTGGGTCATGAACTCGGCGATCTTCGGATCCACACTTGCCGGATAGAAATATCCGCGTGCTGCAAATCCGTAATAAGACTCGCCTGTAGCTTCCTCGATCGTCGGAACATCCGGCATGAAATCGCTGCGGCTGTCTGCAAACAGTGCAGCCACGATCATCTCACCGTTGTTATAAGCTTCCTGTACATCAGAAATCGATGCGAAGAATACGTCGGTATCGCCTGCAAGGAACATGCTGCGGCTGTCAGATGCGCCGTCAACCGGGACGATCATGATCTGGGTGCCGAAGGTCTGGTTAAACCACTCAGCCGTTGTTGCATCACCATCCGTGATACCGGTAGCCTGTGCAGAAATCAGCACCTGGTTCTCCTTGGCATAGTCGATGAAGCTCTGAATATCATTAAAACGCTCATCATTTGCACGGAATGCAATGACATTGTAATCCAGTGCCTGGTTTGCAAGAACCTGAACATCATCGAGATTATACTCGCGCGGGTTCTCAGGATCCAGCTCGCCCATTGCATAGTTATGATTGATCAGGCCGATCGTATAACCATCGCCGTAATCTCCCTGGATCAGATCGGTCCATGCGTTCCAGCCGCCTGCTCCCGTGGTGTTTTCAACAACAACATTTACGCCCAGCACCTTCTGAAGTGAGGTTGCAAGCAGACGCGCGCCGATATCCGTGCCGCCGCCTGCCGAGAACGGGCAGACCAGTGTGATCGTATCCTTCGGGAATCCGTCAGGGCCGGTAAGCGTTTCTGCTGCAGCCTCCGAAGCAGCCGCTGTTGTCTCTGCCGCAGCAGCTTCTTCCTCCTTGGTTTCCTCAGCAGCCTTCGTTTCAGCCGCCGTTGTCTCTGCTGCCTTGGTCTCCGCCGGTGCAGCCGTGGTAGCTGCTGTATTCGATCCGCCGCATGCTGCAAGGGATGCGGCGAGCATGCCGGCAAGGGCAAGACTCATAATTTTTCTCATAGTGTTCTTCCTCCATTTGTACTATAAAAAAGATTGAATGAAAGTCAGAAAATATTATATACTAATTACAAAAAGTGGTCAAATCATTGTAATATTTTACCAAGGAATCAAATATATGACAAAAAGAGAACGTATTCAAGCTGCAGTCAACGGTCAGAAGCCTGACAAACTCCCCTATTCCTTCTGGACACATCTTCCCGGTATCGATCTGGATGCCGAGCGTCTGGCTGAGGAAACCTTCCGCTTCTACAAGACCTATGATGTGGATTTTATCAAAACCATGAACAACGGCATGTATGCCATCGAGGATTTCGGCTGCGAAATAGACTATTCCGACATCCTGAAGGGAGGCGTAGCGAAGGTAATCAAAACCCCGATCCATTGTGCAGACGACTGGAAGAATTTGCAGATCTGCCCTGTTGATCAGGGAAGCCTCTCCCGCGAGCTCAGGATGCTGGATCTGCTGCTTGCCCGGCTGAAAGGCGAAGAAGTCCCTGTTATCTTTACGGTCTTCAGCCCGCTTACGACAGCAAACAAGCTCTGCGGCGGGAAGCTGAAGGAATATCTTGAGGATGGACACGGAGAGCTGATCCGCTCTGCCCTTGATATCATTACGGAAACCACATGCAGAATGGCCTCAGCAGCCATTGAACACGGTGCTGACGGCATCTTCTTTGCCTGCCAGAGCAGCACCTATGACTTATTCCGGGAAGATGTATACAGGGAATTCGGTGTTCCTTATGATCTTCGGGTTCTGGAAGCAGCCGGAGACGGATGGATGAATACGATTCATGCCCACGGCACCAACATTATGTTTGAAATCCTTAAAGACTATCCGGTGCATGTCTTCAACTGGCATGCCTGGGAAACCCTTCCGGCAATCGATGAGGCTTCGCTTCTGACCGGGAAATGTCTGATGGGAGGCCTGAATCGTACCGATATCACGAAGCAGGACCACAACTCGATCCGTCATCAGATTTTCGAATGCTTCCGCCTGATGCAGGGTCGGAACATGATCCTGACGCCCGGATGCGTGATTCGCTACCCGCTGGATCCCGATACGCTTTCTTTTATCCGGAAAGCAAAGGATGAAATTGAAACCGGATTTACCGCAAAGATACGCCCCTGATCCGGCTCCTGACAGGTTCAGAAAAAAGGCACCGGTGAATCTACCGCAACTACAAAGGAAACTGCTTTATTATGAAAAAAGAATTATATCAGAATCACCTGACGATCCTGCGCTCGGAACTCATCATGGCACTTGGCTGCACGGAGCCGATCGCAATTGCATATGCCGCAGCCAAAGCCCGGCAGGCACTTGGCTGTATGCCGGAGCACTGTACAGTCCACTGCAGCGGCAATATCGTTAAAAATGTCAAAGGCGTGACCGTGCCGAATTCCGGCGGTATGAAGGGAATTGCGGTTGCAGCGACGCTGGGCATTGTCGGAGGCAATCCGGAGCTGGAGCTGGCCGTACTCGAAGGCATTACCGATGCAAACCGCGAGCAGACAAAGGAGCTGCTCAAAACCGATTTCTGCACCTGCAAGCTGATCGAGAATGTCGCAACGCTTTATATTATTGTAGAACTGGAAGGCGGCGGACATACTTCTCTGGTTGAGATCCAGAATACACATAAAAATATTACAAAGCTGCAGAAGGACGGCAAGGACCTGATCAAGGCTGCCCCCGAGCAGAATGACGAGTACCCCGAAAACACGGGGGACCGCAGTCTTCTTACCGTTAAGAATATTATAGACTTTGCAGATGCAGTCCGGATCAGCGACATTGACTGCATCCTGACCCCGCAGATCGAATGTAATAT
>JAFUAE010000012.1 GCA_017460845.1 Lachnospiraceae bacterium | reverse complement strand
GGAGACTGAGCTTTACGAAGAGGCGCGGCATATGTCGTCCACGATCGAAATGCTGGATACCAGTCGCTTTTATGATGTGGCGGTCATTGATGAGGCGCAGATGATCTCAGACCCGATGCGCGGAGAGGCATGGACGACCGCGATCCTGGGCGTCAGGGCTTCAGTGATCCATGTCTGTATGGCTCCTTATGCCAGGGACATCGTCATCAATCTGATCGAGGAATGCTCGGATTCCTATGAAATCGTCGAGCACAGCCGCCAGACAAAATTGATTTACGACAGTGATCCCTTTACCTTTCCGGATTATGTGCAGGAAGGAGATGCACTGATCGTCTTTTCGAAGCGCGACGTCTTAAGCTGTGCGGCGGCCTGCCAGCGCCGCGGGATCAACTGCAGCATCGTATACGGGGCCCTGCCTTACGACGCAAGAAAAAGTGAGGTGGGAAGGTTTATCAACGGGGAGACCTCCGTGATCGTCGCGACCGATGCAATCGGCATGGGCATGAATCTTCCGATCAGGAGAGTGGTTTTTCTGCGGACGATCAAATTTGACGGTGTATCCACCCGCTTCCTGTATCCGGAGGAGATCCAGCAGATCGCCGGAAGGGCAGGAAGATTCGGGCTTTATGACGAGGGTTATTTCACATCCGAATATGACCGCGGCAAGATCCGGAATCTTTATCACCGCAGGATCAGTCAGATCGGACAGGCGCCGATTGGATTTCCGAAGTCCCTGATCTCGATCGAGGGCAGACTGTCGGATATCATGCAGCGCTGGGCGGAAATACCCAATCAGTATGATCTGTATTATAAGGGCGATATCAGTGAAATGCTGACGCTCTGCGAGTGGATGGAACAGTACAGCGATGACAAGGAACTGACCTTCTCCTTTGCGACGATTCCTTTCGATATCAAAAATGAGGAACTGATGAGCATCTGGCAGGAGATGGTGCTTGCGCGGATCGCGGGAAAACGCCTGCAGTACCATACGCCCTTCTATGACAGGGACGACCTTGCCTCCATGGAGAGTGCCTTCAGGGTCTGCGATCTTTATTACTGTTATGCGGACCGGTTTGAGAAGGAACAGAAGGATGTGATCAGTGAAGACCGCAGAGAAATTGCGGGAGGCATTGCGGATTATCTGAAGACCCACGAGCTGCCCTTAAGGAAATGCAGACGCTGCGGACGCGAGCTGGCATGGAATTATCCGCACCAGGTCTGCTACCGCTGCAGCAGGCTGAAGTAAAGCCTGACTGAGCACCGGACGATCCAGCCCGGGTCCTTTCCCCACTCCGCGCCCGAATAATCTGAATACAGAAAGGAATATTCGGGCACTTCGTATGGGGCAAACCCTTTAGACCCGGACAGGATCGCCCGGCTGAAAACAGAATAATAAGCGGCAGACTAAGCGCGGCCTTCCTTCAGCAGATGCAGCTTTGCGGAAAGCGGCAGCTCGAGATTGTTTGCATTCAGGAGCTCTTCCTTCGTGAGGAGCTCTTTTGTATTGCCCTCAGCTATGATTCTACCGCTGCCGAGCAGGATCACGCGGCTGCAGGTATCCCAGACAAGATCCAGATCATGTGCCGCGATCAGTTTTGTACAGAGCAGCGAATTGAGGACGCGGATCAGGTTGCGCCGGTTCTGCGGATCCAGTGCATTGGAGGGCTCGTCCATAATGATGAGCTCCGGATCGAGAGACAGGATCGTTGCAATGGAGACCAGCTTCTTTTCACCGCCTGACATTTTGTGGATCTGACGGTCCCGAAGATAGGACGAGCGCGTCAGCTCCATGGCTTTTTCGACCCGCTCAGCCACTTCTTCCTCAGGGAAACCATAGTTTCTCGGACCGAAGGCGATGTCATCGTATGCAGTACTCATAAAAAGCTGGCTGTCTGAATCCTGAAATACATATCCGATCTTTTTTCTGATCTCGGTCAGGGTCTCTTTGGAAAGCCGTGTACCGGAGACGGAAATTGTCCCCGCATCGGGCAGCAGAAGGCCGACAAGGAGCTTTAGCAGCGTGGTCTTGCCGGCGCCGTTTGCGCCGATCACGCCGATCGTCTCTCCCACCTCTGCTGAAAAGGTGATATTGTCAAGGATTCTGTCTTTTCCGTTATAAGAAAAAGAAACCTGTTCCAAAGTCAGCGTATTCATAAAATAATTACTCCTTATTTCAGATTCCGAATCCGCCGCGGAGGAGATTGCCGAGGATCATGATGACAGGGAAGCGGCGGAAAAGCAGCAGTACGACGATCCAGAAAACAAGCCAGGCCAGATCGGAGCCTTTCAGCTTTTCACGGGTCCCAAGCCAGGAAAAACTGCCGTTAAACCCGCGAAGAAGCATGCTTTCATATACCTGCTGCGCGCGGTCGATGCTTCTGAGCAGCATGCGGCCGATCAGCGGTCCCCATACCTTGAAGTGCAGGCCGGTCTGTCCCGGAGCCCGCAGAGAATAAGCCTGGGAGATCCGTCCTGCTTCGGCGAGCAGCATAAACAGATACCGGTACATCAGCAGAAACTGGGAGATCAGGATCTCAGGCACATGCAGCATTTCCAGCGCGTAACAGAGCTTTTCGACCGGGGTCGTGGCCGCAAGCAGCCAGGCAGCCAGCAGCGTAAAGATTCCCTTCATGATCAGTGTGACCATGGAAATGACACCGCCCCGGACGGCAAATACGCCGAACTGGAGCATACTGCGGTCAAGGAAGGGATTCATGATCCCGACCAGCAGGATCAGCGGAAGGACCATGCGCATGCGTTTCAGGCAGTCGAAAACAGACAGATCCGCAAGCAGAAAACCGGCGATCGGATAGACTGCCATGCCGGCAAGACCTGAGAGCTCGTATTTCGGGAATGAGACGGTGAGAGTGATATAGAGTATTGTTATGATAAATTTAACCAGTGGATGCTTTTGATTCATCCACTGGTTTCTTGATGCCAGAGCATCGATATAATGAATGTCGTACAGAGCGCTGTCTAATCTGGAATTCAAATTCTGTTCCCGCCGGAGCTTTCTTTTCTGAAGAATTTAAACGCCATGCAGGCGCCTACACACAGTATACACACTGCAAGGCTTCCTGCAATACCGGAAAATGTGGTTCCGAATGCGGATTCGGAATCCTTGAATGCATAGTCCGGCAATATGGAAGTCGCCTCCTGGACAGATGCCGCGCTGTCGTAGGCTCCTCCTTCGGCTTCAAGCTCTGCTGTGCCGGCAACCTTTTCCATAGACCACTCCAGACCGTCCGGATAGGATGAGGCAGCAAGAGAAAGGCCGCCGCCGATCAGGGCAGTGCAGACCGCCAGGATCGCTATGGTCGTCTTCAGGTCAAAGCGGCCTGCCGCGCCGGAAGCATTTGCCGAAAGGGACTCCTTATAGCCGTACAGAAGCTCAGGCCTTGCTTCATGGACAAAGCAGAGTACGGCAGCAGTGATCAGGCCCTCAACGAAGCCGATTGCCAG
>JAFUAE010000110.1 GCA_017460845.1 Lachnospiraceae bacterium | reverse complement strand
TAAGCCGCAGATTTTCATAGCTGTAGTTCCTTTCAACCGTCGAAATATTACGGGTGTGTTCATTCCGGAGATCCCGGTCTTCGCCCCTTACCTCAGGTCACTTTCTGCAGCAGATCGCTTAGCGCCGCAAACTGCTGCAGGGAAAGCCGCTCACCCCGGATGTCGGCAGAGAGACCCATCTGCGCCAGAGCGTCCTCGATCTGTCCGCGGGACAATCCGAGAGAGGGATCATTTTTCAGAGAATTTGCCAGTGTTTTCCTGCGCTGTGCAAATGACGCCCGGATGAGGCCGAACATATATTTCTCATTTCTCACGTCAACCGGCGGCTCCTCGAAGCGCTCCAGGGTAATGACCGCGGAATCCACATTCGGCCTCGGGATAAAGCAATTCGGCGGTACATTGGCAGAAATGCGTGCATCAGCATAATACTGCACTGCCAATGACAACGCCCCGTAATCCGGTGTGCCCGGCGCTGCCTGCATGCGGTCCGCCACTTCCTTCTGCACCATTACCGTAATGGTCTTTGCAGGCAGTCCGCTCTCCAGAAGCTGCATGATGATCGGTGTCGTAATATAATATGGAAGATTTGCCGCAACGCGGATTGTCCTTCCTTCAAAACCCATTTCCCGGATCAGAGCCTCAGGATCCACCTTCAGCACGTCTTCATTGATAATCCTGTAATTATCGTATTCTGCCAGATTCTCCTCCAGCAGCGGGATCATATCCCGGTCGATCTCGACTGCAATTACATATGCTGCCGCCTCACACAACGCCTGTGTCAGGGTGCCGATACCGGGTCCGATTTCAAGAACGATGTCTTCTTTGGTGATTCCGGCACCTTCAATGATTCGATCAAGCACGCGGCGATCGATCAGGAAATTCTGCCCGTAGCGCTTTTTGGCGCTGATGCCGTGGCTTTTGAGAAATTCTATGGTGTTGTGAGGATCGATCAGGTTGCGCATGCTCTGCTCCAAAATGTAACTGCCCGGGACTCCCAAAGACATGTGTACGCCGGGGCGATTCATGGCACATGAGAGTGTCTGCTTAGTGCTGCTGTATTCCTACCCTGACACGGTTCACAGATTCCCATCGCATGAGACCCCGGCGCACTCGTAGTATATTATAATTGCGGGAAGCTTGTCAAATGATAAATCCCAATCGTAATAGTTGCCCATTTAGAATAAAAGAAATAAAATGATGTGAGGGTCAAATATAAACAATAACTAATTGCAATATACAGGCACCCGGAGGTCTTTATTTGAAAAAATTATTTGCAAGTGATTTTGATAATACGCTATATTTCAATAGCAGAAATCCAAGAATCGCCCCGGAGATCGCACCTGCGATCCATCGTTTTCAGAAAGCCGGGCATCTGTTTGGCATTTGTACCGGGCGGCCGGCCTTTGGTATGGAAGAAAACTATAAAGATCTCTTTCGTCCCGATTTTGTCATTGCCAGCAGCGGCGGCGTAATCATCGATGCCGACGGTAACCGGCTGTATGAAAAGAAGGTACCCTTCCATGCCTTGAAGGGCATCGAGGAAATGGGCCGCGAGGCAAAGTATTTCGGGGCTGTACATGCAAACGGAAGATTTGTGATGCTGGACGCTCCCGGCAATCCGTTTCCCGGTTTGGAAAGCATTCATTCTGTAGAGGAGGTCCGAAATGTTCCGGTTCACGGCATCAGCTTTATGACCAATGCGGAGGAAGAAGCCGAAGCGCTTTTGAGCAGGATTCTGTCAGCCTATTCCGAGGAGATCACGGCCTACCGCAACCGCAACGCTGTTGACATCGTCCCGAAGGGCTGCTCCAAAGGAAAGGCTCTGCACATGGCGGCAGAAATATTTCAGGCGGACTTCTGTTACGGCATCGGCGACTCCCTCAACGATCTCCCGCTTCTGGAGGCGGCCGATTGCAGCTTCACCTTCCTCAATGCTCCCGATCAATTAAAGTCCGCGGCTTCCAGACTTGTAGAAACCGCGGATGAAGCATTCATATTTGCTTTAACTGCAGACTGAAGGTATCTGCACTCCCGTGACAAACGCCCGGGGAAAATCAACTTCAGCCTGCCTTGAATACAGGATTACCGGTAGATCCTATGCATAGTTTTATCACGCAGCTCTTTGGTTTTTTGGCAATGGGCGCTTTCCTGGCCTCCTACCAGACAAAGTCGAACCGTTCCCTTTTTTTCTGGCAGATCATCGGGATCTTATGCTTCATCACACAGTATTACCTGCTTGGAGCGATCACAGGCTGCATGAGCCTGTGCATCTGTCTGGTCCGCAACATCATGCTTTATCACCGCAGCCGGTGGACCTGGGTGCAGTGGAAGGGCTGGGTCCCGATTATCATTTCCCTGCTCTTCCTGGTCATGGTCTTCAACTGGAACGGGATCCAAAGTCTCTTTTCTTTCATTGCCCCGACCATTGGGACGATCTGCTACTGGCAGAACAACGCCGGCAAGATCCGCCTGGGCAATCTCTTCGGCGTCTCCCCCTGCTGGCTGATCTATGACTGCTTTTCAGGCTCGATCGGAGGGATCTGTAACGAAATATTCTGCATTACTTCTATTCTGATTTCCGTCTGGCGCTTCGGCTGGAAAGCATTGCTCGATCCTGACTCCGATTTTCAGAAATAACCTTTATTTTAAGCCGTCGGCAATACCTCTGATCTTCTTGCCTTCGTTATCCCAGTAAGCCATCTGGATCTTCAGCTGGTCTCCGAGCGAGAAATGTCTCACGCCGAGATCGATGTAATACTGCGCGGCGTCTGCCGTCATGATCTCGCAGCGCGGATGTACGCCGTGCTTCAGAGCGACCTCAATGACTGCACGCTCAGCGGCCTTTGCCTCTTCGGTATATGAGGAGCGGTCCTTTCCCGCACTCATCGAATAATCCGACGGGCCGAACTGGATCATATCCACGCCCGGAACAGAGCAGATTTCCTCGATCTGCTCAACGGAATCCGTCTTTTCGATCATAAAGCACAGGACAATATCATCAAGGCGCTTTGCATGGTCAGTCTGGCTCAGATACGGCTGTGCGCCGATATAACGTCTGTTCGGATATCCGAAACGGCCCTTTCCGAGGCAGTCCGGCTTAACCATTTTGATCGTTTCCCTGACCTCGTCCGCAGTATGATGATCCGCAAAGTTAATTGCCTGGAAGCCTGCCGCGATCGCCTTCTGTGCGACATAGCCGCGGTTCTGGAAGTCTACCTTGATCATGGATGCCATATCATGCAGCTCTGCTGCCATGGCCAGATGCTCCAGATCCGCCTGGGTAAACGGCGCATATTCCGCTACAAATTCAATGTAATCAAAGTTTCCTGACACGCCGATCATCTCGGTATAGAACGGCCAGGTGCTCCAGATCCTGGTGGAGGTGGTGGGCTGTCCGCCGTTCAGCATTGCTCTGAATTTGTTTTCTTTCATAATTCCTTCTTTCTGATAAAACTGCGACTTACTTGCTGCCTGTTGATTTTATTTTATACTTACGGCAGATTTCCCTGCAACTGAAATCACTCCGTTTTTGCCGGGAGCTGCCTATACCTGTGCTGCTCTTCAATAAGCGGTCAGCCTTTGATCCGTAACATATCCGTCAGATCAGCTGCATGCTCAGCAGAAGCGAGATCCAGAAGAACAGCGTAAAAACCGATAAAAGCGTGCTGACACAGATCGTCTGGGAGCTGAGGTCCGAATTTCCGCCCATATTGCAGGCCAGCGAATAGGAAGAGACCGAGACTGGTGCGGCAAATGCCACCAGCACAGCAAACAGCTTTATACCCCGGAATCCAAGCAGAGTCCCAAGTCCGACCATGACAAATGGGATCACTGCCAGAGACAGGAAAACACAGACAGCAAGACGCTGAATACCGCTTCTGGTTCTTACAAACCGCAGTGTCCCGCCGAGAATGACGAGAGACAGAAAGGTAGATCCCGATGTGATCTCACTTATCATCCTCTGCATAAACTGCGGAACCGGGATGCCGGACAGACAGACGATCAGTCCTGCAATTGCACCGAGCATCAGCGGATTGGTCACAATATTCTTTAACAGCTTCCTGTGATCTGAGCTTCCCCCGCAAAGATATTCAAACTCAATTACGGAAATAAAATTATATAAAGGAATCAGGAATGAGCACACCACGCTGACCAGTCCGACCTGATCCGCCCCGAAAACGCTAGATGCCATCGGAATTCCAAACAGCAGCAGGTTGCTTCTGTAGCAGGCCTGTATAAAGGTCGCCGCGCTTCCCGGGTCATCCCTGATATAATACCGGGGAACCGCAAATACAAGGATCCCGGCAAGCAGTGCCGTCCCGATCAAAATAAAACTCACCAGCTTCAGATCTGTTGATGCTGTAAAATCAGCCTTATATATATTGGAAAACATCACAACCGGAAAAAGCATTCTAAAAACAAAGGAATTCATTTTCCGGAACAGCTCTTCATCTGCTATTTTAAATTTTCTCGCCAGCACCCCGATCAGGATATATCCGGAAAGTGGCGCGATTGCATTGAATGCAATATAGAAATTTTCTGCCATAAACGTTCAGCGTTCGCACTGCTGCATGCACAGCAGACGCGGAATCAGCCCATATTTACCACATTGATCGGCGATCCGGCGATATAAGCCTTTACATTCTCGATCGTGGTATCCATGATCCTCTGTCTGGATTCCGGCGGCGCCCAGGAAATATGCGGGGTAATGATGCAGTTCTTTGCCTTCAGCAGCGGATTGTCACCCTTGATCGGCTCGGTAGATACCACATCCAGTCCTGCTGCCGCGACCTTGCCGGAGTTCAGCGCATCCGCAAGATCCTGCTCTACGATCATCTGTCCGCGGCTGTTATTGATAATGATAACGCCGTCCTTCATCTTGGCGATATTTTCCTTATTGATGATCCCGGTATTGAACGGGAACAGCGGCATCTGCAGCCCAAGGACATCCGAACGGCCAAACAGCTCATCCAGTGTCACGTACTCTACTCCAAGGTCTCTGGCTTCCCGGCGCTCAACCTTATCATAGGTAATGACCTTCATGCCCAGTGCCTTTGCGATCTCCGCCGTATGAATACCGATATTGCCGCAGCCTAAGAGTCCGTAGGTCTTGCCCTGGAGCTCGATCAGCGGATAGTCCCAGAAACACCAGTCCGGATTGGTCTCCCAGCGGCCTTCATGCACGGCCTCATTATGGTGTCCGATATGATGGCAGACCTCCAGCAGCAGCGCGATCGCAAACTGGCTGACGGAATAGGTTCCGTATACCGGCACATTGCAGACCGGAATCCCTTTTTCCTTTGCATACACATAATCGATCACATTGTAGCCCGTTGCCAGCATTGTGATCATTTTGATACCCGGGCAGGAATCAAATACATGCTTTGATACCGGGGTCTTATTGGTGATCACGACCTCGGCGTCTCCGATCCTCTCTATGATCTCTTCTTCGTCCGTCAGGCTTGTCCTGTCATAGACTCTGACCTCTCCGAGCGCTTCCAGCCCTTCCCAGCTCAGATCTCCCGGGTTCTCTACATATCCATCCAAAACAACAATTTTCATTTCCAATTCCTCTTTCCTGCTTTGCTGTTTTAAATTGCCGCATTTATTGTGCCATATCTGTCTGCTCTTTTGCAAGCCCGTTGACGCGGATTCAATCATGATTTATTGTTATGGAAGGACCCGGTCCCGAATACCCCGGCTGAATTGTAATGTTATTGACATACAGGCAGCCGTCCGTTTTCGGCCCGGCATCAGGAGGTCTCTCATGCGCAAAGACTGTGATTATATCGTAAATTATGCCATCAGCCAGGTACTCCCTGAGGAAGCCGTAAAGCGCGCGCTCCGGGGGCATGTATTTAACCGAGGATCTGCAGGCCGCCTGCTGCTCGTCGCGGTCGGAAAGGCCGCATGGTCTATGGCGGCTGCTGCCCATGAGGTGCTGGGCAGCCGGATCTCCGAAGGGATCGTCATCACCAAGCACGGATACAGCCAGGGTCCGATCGGTTCATTAAAGATCCGGGAAGCCGGACATCCCGTGCCGGACGCGGATTCATTTTCCTCGACAAAAGAGGCTCTGGAAATGACTTGCGCCCTGACGCCTGACGATGAAGTCCTGTTTCTTCTCTCCGGCGGAGGCAGCACACTCTTTGAATCGCCCGCCTGCAGCGAAGAGGATCTGCAGGAGGTCACAAACCAACTGCTTGCAAAGGGCGCTGACATTGTCAGCATGAACAAGATCCGCAAGCGCCTTTCCCGGGTCAAGGGAGGCCGTTTCGCGCAGCACTGCGCGCCGGCGCGCGTTTTCACCGTAGTGTTATCGGACATTATCGGGGATCCGCTGGATATGATTGCCTCAGGTCCGGCCTATCCGGACAGCTCAACCTGCGAGGACGCCAAGGAAGTCGTCCGCCGCTTCGGTATAGAACTTCCGCCTGCCTGCATTCCCCTGATGGAGCTCGAAACCCCGAAACAGCTTGACAATGTTGAGACTGTCATCACCGGATCTGTCCGGGAGCTCTGTGCCGCTGCCGCTCACGCAGCCGAAGAACTCGGATATGAGCCGCACTATCTGACCGACTGTCTGGAGTGCGAGGCAAGTGAAGCCGGCAGCTTTCTTTCATCCATTGCCCGCTCCTGGCAGGATTCCGATCATTCCGTTGCGTTTATTGCCGGCGGGGAAACTGTCGTACACCTGAATCCGGAGGGGCACGGCACCGGCGGACGCAATCAGGTTATCGCGTTCAGCGCGGCCGAAAAGATTGCAGGTCTCACGGGTACAGCGATCTTTTCAGCCGGTTCCGACGGCTCCGACGGTCCTAACGATGCGGCTGGCGGCTATGTGGACGGCGAGACGGCCGGGAAGCTTGCCGCTGCAGGCCTGAACGCCTTTGACATTCTCAATGATAATGACACTTATCATGGACTGGAGGCAGTCGGCGGGCTGATCAAAACCGGAGCCACCGGCACCAATGTCAATGATGTCTCCGTCGTTCTGATCCGCCGCTGATAAAATCTGTTTGCTGCCGTTTCATGTGGGTGAAAAAAGAAATAAAAACCCTCAAAATGAGTATAAAATCAGCTTGATTTCTACTTATTTTGAGGGTATTCTAATTTCAGAACTATTTTTTGAGCTTTCAGGCAGGCAGCATTATGATGAACAGAAGCTACATTACATCCGGTAATATTTCCCCTTCGGAAATCAAACGCATACGTCAGACACTCAATATGACGCAGAAAGAATTTGCAGCGTTATTAAATGTCTCCTCAAAATCCGTCGAAAGATGGGAGATTTCTGATGCTCCCGTGTCCGGCGCAGCTGCTTCCCTGATCCGTATATTTGCCGCAGATCCCGGACTTGCGGAAAAAATCCGTATTCCGGAGAAAATTTATCCCCTCCGCCTGCTTTATAAATACCATGATGTAATCTGTACTCTGATTGATGTAGACGAACTGCGTCAGCTCGTGCAGATAAAAAACTACACATCCAATTTACTTTTCCGCGCCTTTGGAGTGAATGAGTCTCCCGATTATCAGGATTACAGGGATTTTCTGGAGTCCCGCTGCTTTCCGCGGGAACGCGATAAAATGAAGCTGATCCTCAGAGAGCTGGATCTGCCGTTTTATGATCCTCTGATGATTATTGAGAAGACCGGAGGACGGATGGCCGAGGATGATTTTTCCATTGAAATCGTGAGGTAATGCTTTGAACGGACCAGTCGAATTGCATGAAAAAGATATACGGGATGATGGAAGACGTTCTTCCAAAGGCAATCAGCTGAAATGGCAGAAAGACGGATTCTGGTATAAGGCGGATTACTGTGGTTATGAAGGCCTTGCAGAATACCTGGTCTCTGAGCTTCTGAAGCATTCAACGCTTTCTGCCGATATGTTTGTCG
Organism: Lachnospiraceae bacterium; assembly: GCA_017460845.1. Classification (GTDB taxonomy): domain Bacteria; phylum Bacillota; class Clostridia; order Lachnospirales; family Lachnospiraceae; genus Avilachnospira. The sequence goes on along the minus strand of JAFUAE010000110.1, from coordinate 3,309 downwards.
GCTATGAAACTGTTGAGATCCGGTACAGACAATCCTTGTTCCGCGGCTGTGTGAGCAAAGACTTTCTCCGGCCCGGAGACCAGCTGATTACGCTGGAACGTCTTTTTATGAATGCTTACCATCAGAGTCTGACCGAGAGTATATTCCGGATCGCAGATCACAAAGAACGCCTCCGCTTTCTGACAGATCGTGTCTCGGCGCTGACCGGCATCAAAGAATTCGGCACATATATATGCATACTGATGACGATCGATGCTCTCATCCTGAATGAAGACAGGCATATGCATAATATTGCACTCATTCTTGACCGGAACGGACAGTATCATTTATCTCCGGTCTTCGATCATGGTGCTGCTCTGCTTTCAGATCTGTCTTTGGATTATCCCCTGGCGATGAATGTTTATGACGCGATCGATTCCGTACAGGCCAAAACCTTCAGCACCGATTTTGAAGAACAGCTTACGCTTTCGGAAGAATTGTACGGGGATCCGATTCACTTTTCATATACAGAAAGAGATCTTAAGAATATTCTGGCGCAGGAACACTATTATCCTGAAGAATATAAACGCAGATGCTTCGATGTGCTGATGGACAGGCGCAGAAAATATAATTATCTTTTTCAATAAATACTTTAATGGGACGGCCTGACCGGCTGTCAGATCTGATCAATAAAATCCTGACACAGGAGGAAACTGTCATTATGGATAAATCCACAATTGCTTATTATGATGCACACGCGGATGAATATGCAGTAAAGACCCGCTATGTCTATATGTTTGACACCCGCTCTCTGTTCCTTCGCTACCTCGATCCGGACGGCCGCATCCTGGATGCCGGCTGCGGCGGCGGAAGAGATATGAAGATTTTCATGGAGAACGGGTATATCGTGGATGCCTTTGATGCATCCGAAGAGATGTGCCGGGTCGCTTCGGAATATACGGAGGAGGATATTCCTTGCTGCACCTTTGAGGAATGGACCTCCCGCTATTCCTACAGCGGGATCTGGTGCTGCGCATCACTTCTGCACCTGCAGGAGGAAGAGTTTTACGCTTTCATTGAAAAAGCCGCAAAATATCTGCGGTCCGGCGGAGTCATTTATTTCTCCATGAAGGACGGGATCACTGACGGCTACGATGAGCTCGGCCGCTGGTATCTCGGCTTTGACGATGCCCGTCTGGAAAAGCTCCTCACGCGCTGCCCCAATCTCAAGGTCGCCGAATACTGGAAAACGGAAGACAACTTAAACCGCGGCATTACCTGGATCAACGTGATCCTGCAGCTGAAGCGCGGCGCCTGATCAAAACGATCCTGCAGCTGAAGCGCGGCGCTGGTTGTAAGATGTTTATCCTTACTGCCCTGATAAAGAGCAACTCTCTGAAAATCAGGGCAGTAAAAATTTGATATTATTTTTGAATACCCTGATATGTTCATTCGCTTGTCTTTTCAAGGTATTTTTGCTTATCGACAGGTTCATCATTACCCTGAAAACACAACATTTTCTATATCTCAAGGCTATGAGCTGCCACTTGCAGCCAGAAAACACCCTGGAAAACAAGAATTCCTTGTCTTCCAGGGTATTTTACGGATTCGGGCATTCCCAAAAGCCTTGAAACGCTCCAAAGTAACAATTATCCGGGAAAAAGCCCGGTTTTTCTGTAAGCTGCGACCCCCTGAGAATATTCCCTTTCCAGCCGCCCGGAATCAGTCAGATACTGCAGCAGGCATTCCAGATTCCTATTGAAAATCAGCATTTTCATGCCGTCATGGATATGGAGATCCAGCTGCTTCCACATCAACCGTATGATCTCTTCCCGGGTATAGCTGCGTCCATCTTCAAGGAGTCCCAGCAGGACCCGGATCCGCTCCAGCCGGTCCCGGTGATTTGCTTCTGTGACTTTTTTCATTTCGTCACCCCGGTACACATCTTTATGCGCGACGATATACCAGGGATAGTCCGTTTCCGCCAGCTTATTTCTGCTGTTCTCCGCTTCCGCCCAGTCATCATCTGACGGTAGCTTTGCGCGGTGCATCACATCTTCCGACATGACCGCATCTGCAGCATAGCACACCCCGTCCGGCGTGACGATGCCGGTATGTCCGGGCGTATGCCCCGGAAGCGGGATCAGGCCGAAGACATTTCCCTCCACTTCCACTTGTCTGTCTGCAAATGTAAAGCAGCGATCGGCTTTGACTGTCAGCTCCGGAAGATAATTCTCCAGTTCCTTCGCAGGGATATTATTGTAATACCGGCTGAACATCGGATAAAAGCTCCCGGCACAGTTTTCGATCTCATTCATGAAGATCTCTGCACCCTGCGTTTCCTTCAGCCAGCGGTTATTGCCGCAGTGATCCCTGTGCGCGTGCGTGCAGATCACAGCCCGGATCCGTACCATGGTCTCCCGGATCCAGTCCTCCAGCATTTCCCGGTCCGGCACTGCCAGCCCGGAGTCCAGAAGGATCGCTTCCGTATGCTCTTCATTCAGAAAATATACCGGGATCAGCTCCCTTGCCTCCAGCACCCAGGTATTTCCGTACACAGGTCTTAATGTTTTATCTTCCATATCTTACTATGAATGTCAGTGAATGCGAGCCGCAGGCGATGCTTGAGCGCTGCTTTCATGTATGACGCGGCGCTTAGCGAGCTAAGACCGAAGGTCAACGCGAGCTTAGCATAGCCGTTTACTATCTGAATTTGTCTCTTCCGGTTAAATCATTTCCGGCCTGAATATGCGGTGCAGCTATAAAATGAGCCGGACCGTTTTCGTCCGGCTCCCGATCAATATCCGAATACTTCCTTCGCCTCGAGCATGTTCTCGCGGATCTTCACGCCAAACGGACAGCGGGTCTCGCAGGTGCCGCACTGTATGCATTCCCCTGCGTGGTGTTCGAGCACCGCATAATGCTCACGGACTGTTTCGGGAAGCTTTCCCTGTGCCTTCGTCAGATTCAGAAATTTTGTCACATCCGCGATATCAATATACTTCGGACATGGCTCACAGTGGCTGCAATACATGCAGTGTCCCTGCCAGCTGACTCTCGGGAACGAAGCAAATGCAGCAGCGTAATCCTTTTCTTCGTCGGATGCCTCACAATAAGCGGCACTTTCTTCCAGCTGCTCCACCGAACGTGCCCCGGCAAGGACGACGGCCACCGCCGGCCTGGACAGGGCAATCGAGTAGGGCGGACTTTCTCCGCCCTCTCACACCACCAGTACGTGCCGTTCGGCATACGGCGGTTCAACATAACTTCAAAGCATGACGCTCATTATAATAATCAAGGCAACTTACAAGCCCTGCTTTGGAAAGCACT
>JAFUAE010000109.1 GCA_017460845.1 Lachnospiraceae bacterium | reverse complement strand
TTTCGCTACCTCTCTATTCGATCAGTAGCGAAAGCGGCCGCACATTTTGCTGCTCATGTCAAGTGTTTTTATAAAAAAAAGACCCCTATACCATTTCTGATATAGAGATCTTTGTCTGTCATCTTAACTTAATGACATTGGGCTCGGGTCCGGCTCTTTTTTTTCGGAAATTTCGCTGACAGCGGGATCAGTAGTTCAGGAGCTGCAGGTTGGAGAAATACTCCGGATGCAGGTTGATACGGTTCATATTGTATTCTTTACGCAGCTCCAGGGTGTAGTCATAATGGGATTTCATCAGAGTCTCGAGCCTCTCGACATTTCCCTCCCGGATGCACTGAAGGATCTGGGAATGCTCCTCCGGCACACGGGGCCTGTCCCCCTTAAATTCATTATGGTGCGGCTCGAAAAAGCGAAAGCGGGTAAAATGAGGGAGTTCACCCTTGATGATATTCCAGATATACTGGTGGCCTGAAGAACAAATCAGCTCTTCATGAATCGAATAATCCAGCGAAACAGTTTCCTTCCAGTTTTCCCGAGAGGCTTCATAATCCATCAGGAGAAGGAGTCTGTCGATGGAATCCGGGAGCTGCGCTTTCTGCTCCGCCATACGCTTCAGGATCGGCAGTTCCAGGTGATACCTCAGAAAGAGCAGCTCCTGGATGCGTTTTAAATCTATCTTGGAAACATAGCTTCCGGCCTGCGGGAAGATATCTACGAATCCTTCCTGAGCCAGTACGAATAAAGCCTCCCGGATCGGGGTGCGGCTGATGCCGAACATCTCGGAGAGCATAGTCTCGCTGATCAGCATTCCGGGCACCCATTCGCAGTATTGAATTTTGTTCAGAATCTCTTTATATAAAATCTCTCGATTGCTTGACGCAGTCTTCTTCAAGGTCAAACTCCTTTGCGGGCAAACTATTATGATAAAATAGTAACATAGTCCCGAATGAAATTCAAATGATACTGGAAATTCATTTCATTCAGCAATCCCGTGTTATTGATTACATGGCGGCCGGCATGCATCCTATTCATGCCGGCTGTTTTTCTGTTCGTAAAATGTCACATAAAGATGGTTAAATTTTCTACAATCCCATCTCTGTTCCGAGATTGACAGTCAGGAAGAAACGATGTTACCATACTTGTATACAAGCACATACTGCGGACGAAGTATATCCATTTCTTCGGTGCAGCTGATCTGTAAAGGAGGATAATCATGAAGAAAATGCCTGTACTGTTGACCTTTGATGTTGACGGTGAGATGATCTGGCGCTGCAGAGACCCTGAAAACGCAAACAGACCCGTTGCTCTTTCCCTGGGCGAATATGGAATCAAATGCGGACTTCCGAGAGTCCTCAAGACTCTGAAGAAATTCGATCTTCCGGCAACATTCTTTGTTCCCGGCTTCATTGCTGAAAAGTATCCGCATGTGATCCCGCTGCTTAACGACGGAAGAAATGATATCGGCAACCACAGCTACAGCCATACCTATCCGGACAAATTCCCGTCAAAGGAGGCTGAAGAGGAAGATTATAAAAAAGCGCAGAAGATCCTGACGGAACAGCTTGGATGGGAGCCGAAGGGCTATCGTTCCCCGGCATGGGAGTACAGCGTGCACAGCCTTGATATTATTGAGGAAATGGGCTTTGAGTATGCTTCCAACATGATGGGAAGCGATTCAATCGAGTATCTCGATACCAGCGCAGTGCCCGGCGGACGCAAGTCAAAGATCGTGGAGCTTCCGATTCACTGGATCCTTGATGATGCAGCTTTCTGGATGTATTCGGTACGTATCGTCGGCAAGGCGATGCAGCCGCTTGAATCAGTTCTTGACTGCTGGTGCAGAGAATTTGACGGACTATATGAGGACTATATGGCTGAGGTCGCGGAAAAGGGCGATTCCGACATTTGCTTCGTACTGACCTGCCATCCGCAGATCATTGGCCGTCCGTCCAGAGTTTCCGTGCTTGAGAGACTGATCGAGCATATGAACGGCACCGGAAATGTCGAATACATTACCGCAAAGACAGCTGTTGAGCGTTTCCGCGCGAGACACGAAGCTTAAACATTTACAGATACCGCATTCCCGCGGGTGGAAGAGGATCCGGCAGGCCCGGGTATTTTTTCCGGCCCGGCGGAAAGAAAAGATCAGCGGAGGCAATCAGTGGATAAATTCAAAAAAATACTGGACAATCTGGAATACTATATCGCGGCTTTCTGCCTCGGGCTCATGACCCTGCTCTGTTTTGTGCAGGTCATCAGCCGTTATGTATTCTCATATTCGATCACCTGGGCGGAGGAACTCAGCGTTATATTGTTTATCGTTTCGGTATTTATCGGCGCGATCGGCGGCACCCGCCGCAACCAGCATATGAGACTGGAAATGGTCGTGGATCTCTTCAGTCCGAAGACAAAGGCGATCTTCAAGATCATTTCCAATGTGGTCTTTATGATCGTGGCGGCGATCCTGATCTATGCGATCATGATCAACATTCAGAATCTTTTCACCTATAAGATGAAGACCCCGATCCTGAAGCTGCCGAAATGGATCCCGTATACCGTGCTGCCGATTTCCCTGTTCTTTATCATTATCCGCCTGATGGAGGAGAATATTAAGATCATAAAGGGAATAAAGGCAGGAGAGTATGACAAAAAGCCGGAAGAAGGAAAGGAGGAATAAGAGATGCCAATTGCTACACTATTTGCAGTTATGGGCACGATGCTCGTCATCGGAGTCCCGATCGGTATTTCCATTTGCGCAGGCCTTCTTTCGGTGGCAATGCTTTACGGCACGACCACACTGGCATTTATCGGACAGCAGCTCTACAGCGGACTGGATTCCTTCCCGTTGATGGCGGTTCCGTGCTTTATGCTGGCAGGCTCCCTGATGGAAAAGGGCGGTATCTCCAAGCGCCTGGTGCGCGTGGCTGAGGTGTTCCTGGGTCATCAGGTAGGCGGCTACTGCGCGGTCACTGTTGTGGCATGTCTCTTCTTCGGAGCGATCTCCGGATCAGCTCCGGCGACTGTAGCTGCGATCGGCGGCATTATGATCCCCTACATGGTAGAGGCCGGATATGACAAGCCGTTTGCAACCGGTCTTTCCGCAGTCGCAGGCAGTCTCGGCATCATCATTCCGCCGAGTATCCCGTTTGTCGTCTACGGCGTATCGACCAATACAAGTATTGCAGACCTGTTCCTTTCCGGTTTTGTGCCGGGCATCATCATCGGCGTGGCTCTGATCGCGGTCGCAAAGTATCTGTGCAAGAAGAAGGGCTATAAGGGCTCCGACCACAGGTTCACCTGGGCTGAAAAATGGGCAGCGATCAAGGATGCGGTCTGGGCGATCATTATGCCGGTAATCATTCTCGGCGGAATCTACGGCGGTATCTGTACACCGACGGAAGCTGCTACGGTAGCGATCTACTACAGTATATTTGTCGGATTCTTCATTTATAAGGAAATGCATATCCAGGATGTACTTGATATCCTGAACGATACGGCTTCCTTTGTCGGAGCAGTCATGCTGGCCTTTGCACCGGCTGCGGCTATGGGCGGCGTGCTGTCCATGCTGGGCGTTCCGGCCATGGTCCGTACCATGCTGACCTCCGTATCCACAGACCTTAATATCATCATGCTGATCGTGCTGGTCGTACTGCTGATCGCGGGCATGATCCTGGATACCATGTCCAGTATCGTAATTCTGGCACCGATCTTCTACAGTGCACTGATCCCGATCGGCGTAGACCCGATCTACCTCGGCTGCGTCATGATCTGTGCGCTGGCCATCGGCTTTATTACGCCGCCGGTAGCGCAGAACCTGTTCGTGGCATCTACGATGACGGGCGTGCCGATGCATAAGGTGGTCAAGAGCGCAATGCCGTTTATTATTGCAATGCTGTTCTGCGTGCTGCTCATTATCTTTGTGCCGCCGCTGACGACCTTCCTGCCGAACCTGTTCAAGGGTTGATATCCGGGATTTGTACAAAGGGCAGGAAATATAAAGAAAGATAAAGCATTTAACAGTGTAAAGCGGCTTGGGCCGCATTCACGGCATAGCTGGAAATCATTCATGGTCAAGGAGGTAATATATGGAAGAAAGATTAGTATTAGGTATCTGTTCTAGTCCTAGACCGGGAGCAAATACGGATATTGCTCTTGCTGCGGCGCTGGAGGCAGCCGCAGAAGTGCCCGGCATCCGCACAGAGACGATCTATCTCAGGGATTATCCGGATATTCGTCCGTGTCAGGGCTGTTATGCATGCTCACCGCCTGATCAGTCCCGTGACAGCAAGTATGCCTGTCCGATGCATCGCGATGATGACATGAATAAGATTTATCCGAAGCTTCTGGAATGCAGCGGGCTGATCCTTGCATCCCCGGTATATTTCGGTTCCGTGACCGGGACGATGAAAATGTTTATGGACAGGACTGAGCCGCTCCTGAGATATGGCGCTCACAATTATAAATACGGTCTCCGTCACAAGGTCGGCGGCGGCATCGCGGTCGGCGGAAACAGGAATGCAGGCGAGGAGTCGACGATCCAGACGATCATAAATTATTTCCTGATCCATGACATGCTTCCGGTAGGATCCGGACCTCAGCGCACGCCGGGCTGTTATATCGGAGGAGGCGCAACGACCTGGCCGAATGACAAGGATTCCGGAAAGAACGGTATCCTCAAGGATGCGCTTGGTCTGCAGAGCTGCCGGAATCTGGGACGCAACGTGGCTGAAACCGTGATCCGTGTCGGAGCGGGACCTTATGAAGTCGATGACTTCACCTGCCTCAGCCCGCTTGCTTAAACAGTTTACAGTTTACAGTTCACACTCAGCTTACTCTGATGCCGGCGAATTCAGGCCGGTTCAGAAACCTCGGCTTAAAAGAAACGAATCGGTCCATATCTGATTCATTTAAGGAAACTCCCTGCAAATGCAGGTTGATTTTATCAAAACAAGGAGGAAATCATGAAAAAAGTTATTTCATTGGCACTCGTATCAGCGATGGCAGTCTCTATGGTTGCATGTGCTGGAAAAGCACAGAATGTAGAGACCACAGCGGCAGCTACCACAGCAGCAGCTACCACAGCGGCTCCGGCGGCAACAGAGGCTCCGAAGGCGGAAGAGACCAAGGCTGAGGAAAGCAAGGCAGAAGAGACTACAGCTGCGGCAGCTGAAGAAAAGACTCCGGAAGCTGAGAATCAGGAGATCATGGACTTCATCCTGGCTCCGTCAGACAATCCTGACAAGGTTCTGATCAAGTATACCGATCAGGCTGCAGACCTTTTCGGACAGTCCTACCTCAGAGGAAACCGTGAATTCCTTAGAATCCTCAAGGAAGAGCTCGGCGACAAGATCCAGATCGAGTATTATCCGAACGGTACTCTCGGCAACTCCGTAGAGGCACTTGTTGGCGGTCTCCAGACCGATACCTTCCAGATGATGGACTATGCGATCGGAAGCTATGCATCCTATACCAATGCATTCCAGCCGCTGGATATCCCGTATCTGGTTACCAGCTCCGACGATGCATTTGAGCAGCTTAACGGCAAGGCCGGCGAAATCATGGGAGCAAAGCTGACCGCAGATACAGGCATCATGCCGATCTTCTACAACATCATCGGTATGCGCCAGATGACCAACAGCAAGCGCCCGATCAAGACTCCGGAAGATCTGAAGGGCCTGAAGCTTCGTACCCAGAGTAACTCCATCCAGATGGACGGTCTTGCAGCATTCGGATGCTCCATTCAGTCTATTCCGTTCACAGAGCTCTTCACAGCACTTCAGCAGGGCGTTGTCGACGGACAGGAGAACCCGATCGAGACAATTTATGCTTATCAGTTTGCAGATGTTCAGAAGTATCTGTCCCTGACCAACCACCTCTGCGGCGCGAACGCAGTCGTCTGCAGCCAGGCATGGTATGACAAGCAGAGCGACGAGGTCAAGGCAGCTATCGCTAAGGCAGCTGAAGGCGCAATCGCATACTCAAAGACCGAGTTCGACGCATCCCAGGACGAGACTCTCGAAGAGCTGAAGAAGATCATCGAGGTCAACGAGCTTTCCGCAGAAGATCTTGCAGCATTCCAGGAAGTTGCAAAGACTGCATGGCCGAAGCTTGCTGAGGATATCGGCGCGGACTATGTCAATGAAGTCCTTGCAGCACTCGGACTTTCTATGTAATGACTCCGTATAAACGGGGTTTGGAGGACAAAAATGTCAATCTATCAGGAGGCTGTGGAGTATACAAAACAGCATCTGGATGAATTTTTATCCTGTCTTGAAAAGACAGTCAATTTTGAATCCTATACATTCGGAGACAGCGGGACCAAAAATCTGTGCGGAAGCTATCTGAAGGAGCTTTTTGAAAGTATCGGCTTTGAGATGCACGAGCTTGACAGGGGCGAAGCAGGTTGCCATATGTACGGAAATCTCGGCTCCCATGAGAAGAAGATTTTCCTTCTGGGCCATTATGATACCGTGTTTGAGATGGGCACCACAAAAACAAGGCCCTATTCCTCGGACGGGGTAAAAGCCTATGGACCGGGAATTTACGATATGAAGGGCGGAGACATCACCTTCTATATGGCTGTAAAATTCCTGCTGGAGAAGGGGCTGCTTCAGGATAAGGAGCTGGATATCTTCCTCAATGCCGACGAAGAGGGCGGAAGCGTTACCTCCCGCGATTTTGTAAAGGAAATCGCAGCAAAATGCTGTGCCTGCCTGGTTGCCGAGCCCGGACATGAGGGTGAAGGCTATGTGACCAGTGAGCGCTACGGCAGGAGCGTCTATACCATCAAGGCGCACGGAACTGCCGGCCATGCAGGCAATCATCCCGAATATGCGGTCAATCCGATCGTCGAGCTTTCTCATCAGATCGCGAAGCTGGATCAGCTGACCAGGGCGGACGGAAGCCTGACCTGCACGGCAGTCAGCGTGCACAGCGGCGCGGAAGGACCGACAGCCATGATCCCTGGCGAAGGATATGCGATTTTTGATGTGCGCTATGATTCCAGGGAAAATCTGAAGGTGGTCGAGGAAGCATTCAACAATCTGGTTCCTGTGCTTCCGGGCATGAAGCTCGAGCTTGTCGGCGGTGTGGAAAAGCCGCAGATCGAGCTGACGGAGGAGAGCAGAAAGCCGTATGATACGGCAAAAGCCATCATCGAAGAAGCCGGGTATGAGTATCTCCCGACCAAGCTCGGCGGGGGAAGCGACGGCAACTTCGCCGCATCCGTCGGCTGCCCGACGCTGGACGGCCTGGGCCTGAACGGTGATTTTCTTCACAATCCGAAGGAATATATCATCATTGATACAATTCCGCAGAGAGTCGCATTGATGGCTGAGCTGATCCGCAGACTGTAATGCTTCTGTACTGACAGGATAAAGCGTAAATGAGAATGGAACCATGCTGGTGCGCGGCTCCGGATACAACAAGAAACCTGGCCTGATACGATTCTTAAAAAGGGAAACGTGTCAGGCCCTTTGTTTTAGAAGCATGCTGACGATCGGAAGGAGAAGCAGAGGATGCAGAATGCAGTAAGAAAAGAAAGAGCCAGGGACCTCGGGATCCCGTTTGATGGCGTAACGGGCAAATGGAACGCAATCACGGATGTGCCGGGTGTGGAGGTGGGATACTCCACGCTGATCATTGGCGAGCCGGAGGAGAACATGAGCTCATCTGCGGATTTCGCAAGGACAGGCGTGACTGCGATCCTGCCGAGAGGACATCGCAGAAGTGCCGTGTTTGCGGGACGGGATGATCTGAACGGCAATGGTGAACTGACCGGCACGCACTGGATCGATGACTCCGGCTTTCTGCACGGTCCGCTGCTCATCACCAACACAAACAGCGTCGGCATTTGCAGGGATACCGCAGCAAAATGGATGCTGAAAAACAAGTACTTTTATCCCTCCTATGTGGATGGAAAAGAGGTACCGGGCTTCGGCTTCTTCTATCCATCCGTCGGGGAGACCTATGACGGGATGCTCAACAACATCAACGGCTTTATGGTGAAGGAGGAGCATGTGCTTGAGGCACTGGATTCTGCAGCTTCCGGCCCGGTCGCAGAGGGAAATGTCGGCGGCGGGACCGGTATGCGCTGCTTTAATTTTAAGGGTGGCACCGGCACGGCTTCCAGAGTTGTGGAGATCGATGAGGTCGGGACTTTTACGGTGGGCATCCTGGTGCAGGCTAATTTCGGCTTCCGGGAGGAGTTTACGATCCGCGGGATCCCTGCAGGAAAGCTGATCAAAGATTGTGACGAACGTATCGTGAGCCGTGCTGTAAATGACGGGGACGGTTCAATTATTATAATCGGGGCGACGGATGCGCCGCTGCTTCCGTGGCAGCTGTCCAAGCTGTGCCGGCGTTTCGGCATTGGGATCGGACTGCTCGGGGGCGGCTGCCAGAACGGGTCCGGAGATGTATTCCTGGCATTTTCCACTGCAAATGAAAATGCTTTCTGCCGCACTGTAACTAAGGTCGACCTGATCGCGGATGATAAGCTGGACCCGGTTTACCGCGGGACGGTGCAGGCAACCGAAGAAGCAATCCTGAACGCGCTTTGTGCGGCGGAGGATATGACCGGACGGAACTGTAATTTCACACCTGCGCTGCCCCATGAACAGGTGAGGAGACTGTTTCAAAGTCCTCGCTGATCTGGTATCATTTTCTCGGATGGGAGGTGTCAAATATGTCAGTTATTGGTGCAATTATGGTGCCGCATCCTCCGATTATTCTGCCGGAGGTGGGAAAAGGAGAGGAAAGGAAGATCAGCGCTACAAATGCCGCCTATGAAAAGGCAGCGGCGCTTGCGGCGGAGCTGAAACCCGATACAATTATCATTGCTTCGCCCCACAGCATAATGTATGCGGACTATTTCCATATTTCTCCCGGACGGTCTGCAAAAGGAGATATGAGCCGTTTCGGTGCGCCCGGTGTGAAGATCTCCGCAGAATATGATACGGAATTTGTCAGAAGGCTGGAGGGAATTGCAAAGGCTGAGGGTTTTCCTGCCGGTACGCTCGGCGAGCGCTCGAGGGAGCTTGATCACGGCACCCTGATCCCGCTTTACTATATCGATCATAATTACACGGATTATAAGCTGGTGCGCATCGGTCTGTCCGGCCTGTCCCTGCAGGACCATTACAGGCTGGGAATGATGATCGCCGCTGCGTCAGAGCAGCTGCAGCGGCGCGTTCTGTTTGTCGGAAGCGGAGACCTCTCGCACAAGCTCCTTGCAGAGGGACCCTACGGACTTGCACCGGAGGGCCCGGTCTATGACGAGCGCATTATGGATGTCATGGGGCGCGCTGCATTCGGTGAGCTGATGGATTTTGACGAGAGCTTCTGTGACAGAGCCGCAGAATGCGGACACAGGAGCTTCTGCATCCTGGCGGGGGCACTGGACGGCCTGTCGGTAGAAACAAAAAGACTCAGTCACGAAGGCACCTTTGGTGTCGGTTACGGCGTATGTACTTATAAAGTGAATGGAAAAAATCCGGAGCGTGAATTTCTGCGCATCCGCCAAACACGGGAGCTGGCGGCATTGGAAGAGAAGAAAGCAAAGGAAGATCCTTATGTAAGGCTCGCACGCTTTACAGTGGAGCAGTATATCCGGGAAAGAAAGAGGATCCGCATTCCTCAGGATCTGCCGGAATCTCTCCGGGAGAGCCTTCCGATGGAAATGATGCAGGCAGAGGCCGGTGTCTTTGTGTCACTTCACAAAGAGGGAAGACTGAGGGGCTGTATCGGGACGATTGCAGCAGTACGGCCCTGCATTGCAGAAGAAATCGTTGAAAATGCCATCAGCGCCTCCACCAGGGATCCGCGCTTTTCGCCGGTGCGGCCGGATGAACTGCCGCTCCTTGAAATCAGTGTGGATGTGCTGGGCGAGGCGGAACGGATCCGGTCCAAGGAAGAGCTGGATGTCAAACGTTACGGGGTGATCGTGACAAAGGGTCATAAACGAGGGCTGCTCCTGCCAAATCTCGATGGCGTGGATACGATAAAAGATCAGGTATCGATCGCATTGCAGAAGGCCGGACTTTTTCCGCGGGAAAAGAACTATGAGCTGCAGCGTTTTGAGGTGGTGCGCCATGAATAGCAGAGAAAAGATCCTGTGTCCAGTCTGCCCGCACCGTTGTATGCTTTCGGAGGGACAGACCGGCAGATGCCGGGCCAGAGGTGTGCGGAACGGCAGGGTGATCCCGCTTAATTATGGAATTATCTCAAGTCTTGCACTAGACCCGATTGAAAAGAAGCCGCTCAACCGCTTTTATCACGGCAGCCGTATTCTTTCCATCGGCAGCTTCGGCTGTAATTTAAGCTGTCCCTTCTGCCAGAACTGGGAGATCTCAACTTCGGACGGGCGGGAATATATTGATTTGGATGAAACGGACACGAATACCGGATCTGATCTGATCGATTCACAGCAGGATAATAAGCCGGCACATGACAGAAACTCTGTTTCTGCGGAAAACTACAGGGAGCACAGCAGAAACTATCTCTCGCCTGAAAAACTTGCCGGGCTGGCGGAGGAGCTTAAGGTCCGGGGAAATATCGGAGCTGCATTTACCTACAATGAACCCCTCATCGGATATGAATATGTGCTGGATACGACAAAGCTCCTGAAGGAGCGGGGACTGAAAACTGTGCTTGTCACCAACGGCACTGTAAATGAGGAGATCGCTGACGGGGTCCTGCCGTTCACGGATGCGCTCAATATTGATCTCAAGAGCTTCAGGCCGGAGATCTACCGCGATTTTCTGGGAGGAGACCTGGAAACAGTCAGGCATTTTATCCGGAATGCGGCCGAACGCGAAAACTGTCACGTGGAGCTGACCAGTCTGATCGTGCCCGGCATGAATGATTCTGAAGAGGAAATGCGGGAAATGTGTGCATGGATCGCCTTGCTTCCCGGAGGCAGGAATATTCCGCTGCATGTCACAAGATTCTTCCCGCGTTATCATTTGCAGGACCGGAAACCGACCGATAAAAGAAAACTCCTGCGGCTTTGTGAAATCGCAGGAGAGATACTTCAATATGTTTATCCGGGAAATATATAAGGATTTTCGGGCAGCAGGCAGAGCCGGGTCCTGTTACGAGATATCGTATTTTTGCAGCTTGCTGTAGAGCGTCGTACGGTTTACGCCTAGCTTTTCGGCAGCAGATGCCTTATTGCCGCTGCAGCGCTTCAGGGTATCCAGAATGAGGCGTTTTTCGTATGCATCGACCTGCTCACTGAGAGAAAACTTGGTATTCTGTCCGGTCTGCAGCCCGGCATAGTTGATGAGATCCAGCGTGGAGATTACGGCACCGTCTACCATAATTGCAAGGCGCTCCATCATATTGCGGAGCTCACGGACATTGCCGGGCCATTCGTAGCGCTGCAGCTGGCGGATCGCGGACGGTGAGAGCGGACGCGGCTCCTTCCCGAACTTTTTGCTGTAATGCTTCAGGAAATGCTCGCAGAGCGGCAGGATGTCATCCCGGCGGTCCCTCAGCGGCGGGACATGGATGCGGATAATGTTGAGCCGGTAGAAGAGGTCGCTGCGGAACAGGTTCTCCTGAACCTTCTGTTCCAGATTGTCATTGGTTGCCGCAATGATCTTGATATCCACTTCTTTGGATCTGGTACCGCCGATGCGTTCGACAACCTTATCCTGCAGTACGCGCAGCAGCTTGGACTGCATCGTCAGCGGCATGGAAGAAATCTCGTCAAGAAACAGCACGCCGCCGGAAGCCAGCTCGAATTTGCCGATTTTACCCTGGTTAAGGGCTCCTGTAAAGGAGCCTTTTTCGTATCCGAATAATTCCGCCTCCATGAGCTCAGACGGGATCGCGGCACAGTTCAGCTTGATCAGCGGATGATCTGTACGGCCGCTGTACTGGTAGAGCGTTTCCATAATCACTTCCTTGCCGCTTCCGGTCTCGCCGGTAATGAGAACAGTCGTGTCAAGGGGAGCAACCTTCAGTACCATATTCAGAATACGGTCCATCGCCTCTGACTGATAGATCAGAGGTACTTTTTTCTTATTGATCTGGGTCTCCTTGAAATTCTGCCTGAGCAGGGCAAGCTGCTCCTCCGTATCTGTAAGGCGTTCAGCCAGCCGGTCCATTTCCTCTGTGTTGGCCAGTATCATTTCCCCAATCGCGCCGACGATCTTTCCGTTTTCAAAAACAGGGATGCGGTTCCCAAAAAAGACAGTATCACTGATCGGCGTCCAGACGCCGGTATGAGTCTCGCCGGTCCTCAGAACCTCGGGAAATTTGGAATCCGGGACGTAATCGCGGAAATCCCTGCCGTAGATATGATCCCTGGTATCATTTAAGAATTTTGCATAGGTGTCGTTGCAGTAAATGACCTTCATATTGGTATCAAGGGCAACGATGCCGATCGATAAGCTGTCATAAGCTGAAAAATCCATACAAGGCCTCCTGTTGCACAGCCTTTATGCTCAAGAATGATCTGGTCTGTGTCCCCGCCCGGGTAGAGAATCAGTAAACAAAGTTGAAGCACTCAAAAGAATTAAGAAAATCTGAATCCATTTTGAAAAAGTAGAGATTTTATCCTTTTTATAAAAAGAATTATCGAATAATCCCTTTATAGCATCGAGTGTTGAACTTTTCAACATAGTGTCGGAAAGTTCAACACTTTTTTGGAGCATTTGAAAAAAAGGCCGGTGACATTTGCAGAAATACACAAAAATACAAAATCAGAAAACCAAAGCAGGATGCGGTTTTGTCTGAAAGTAACAAAAAGCCGGATATATCAGGCATGAATATTGCTTGTTAGTTGAATAGTAACTTTTATTACAAAGAGAAGGGAGTTCACAAAATGAAAGTAGTAGATCTGACACTGACAATTCATGAGGGTATGCCATGTTTTCCGGTTTCCTGGTATCCGAGCCCGAAATTCGAGGACATTCTCCATGTAGACAATGATCCGACCAATTCTCACAGATATGCCAGCAAGGCGCTTCTGTTCAGCCACGGCGGAACCCATCTCGACAGCCCGAAGCACTATGCATACTTCGACTGCAAAGAGACAATCGACATTGTTCCGGTAGACACACTGGTCAATGACTGCGTATGGGTACATTTCCCGGACAAGCAGAACCTTGAGCCTATCACTGCCGAGGATCTTGAGAAGGCAACTGCCGGCAAGGTCATAGAGGGCAAGACGCTCCTGATCACTACCGGTTATACCGACAGGAACTGGGAGGTCAGAGATGATTATTTCCAGGTTTCCCCATATCTTGCAGTTGATGCAGCTGAGTGGATGGTCGCTAAGAAGATCAAGCTTGTTGCAATCGATTTCCAGACCGACAAGCCGGGCGATGCAAGCTTCCCGGTACATAACGAGCTTCTCAGCCATAAGATCTATATCCAGGAGTATATCACCAATGTCCAGGGACTGATCGATGCTGAGATTGGAGACGAGTTCATCATGTCCATCGGTGCACTTAAGCTGAAGGATCTTGAGGCATCCACCTGCCGTGTATTCGCTATCAAGGTCTGATACTGAAGCCTCCGGATTACACCATAAAGGCTTATGAATCCAACATTCATATATTGAAACATACAGCCGGCTTATACGTAAACGACAGAAGCCGGCTATACATGAAAAACGGGAATCACAGAATTCTCATCATAGTTTAGAAAGGGATTAATCATGACAATTCAGGAAGCTAACCAGCTAAAAGGTTTTGCAAAATTTAAGGCATATTCCGGCATGATGGGACCGGCATGGATGGCCATCGCGCTTAACATCGGCGGAGCTACCGCTGCAAATGCCGGCGGCGTGGGTTCCAGGACCGGTTTCCAGTTCCTCTGGACAATTCCGCCGCAGGTATTCACGATCGTTATGATCTGTATTCTGTTCAGCACCCTGACCCTTCACACAGGCAAGACACCGATCGGCCTCGCAAGAGAGCATTTCGGCCAGGTCGGCGCATGGGTCACCGCAATCTGCGTTTTCATCGTTAACATGGTCTTCCATGTCATTCAGTACGCAATCATCGGCAACATCATGAACACTCTGTTCGGCGTAACACCGAAGATCGGTTCCGTAATCGGATTCCTCTTTGTTGTCGTTGTAGCAATGAACCCGCTGAAGGGCGAGACCATGGTCAATGTCATCAACAAGGCACTGCAGTGGATGGTCTGGATCCTGCTGGCATCCTTCCTTCTCGTATTCATTATTGTTCCGATCGACTGGGCAGGCTTCTTCGGCGGCTTCGTTCCGAACATGTCCGGCGGATATGCATCTATCGTTACCGTCTGCGGACTGATGGGTTCCGTACTTGCAATCAACGTTCCGACGCTGGCGGCCTACGGCGCGCATCAGCAGCACTGGGGCGATGAGAGACTGGGCTTAAGCCGTTTCGAGACAATTTATACCAACATCCTTCTGATCATTGTACAGATCGTCATCATCGGTGCATGCGCATCCGTGCTTTATCCGCAGGGCGTTGTCATTACAGGTGCCGGCACCATGGCAGCAGTATTTGAGCCGATCGCGGGCCGTTTCGCAACCGTACTTCTCTGTATCGGTCTGCTTGGTTCCGTTCTTTCCACCATGGTCTCCCAGTGTCTTGTTTCCGGTTATGTTATTACCGATATCCTCGGATGGGAAGCTGACCTGACCTCCAAGAAGTTCAAGATCTCCGAGTTCGTAGTCACTCTCTTCGGCGTGATCGTACCGCTGATCGGATGGAATGCATTTGCAGTTTCTTCTTATGGTTCCGGCTTCAACCTGACCTTCTTCCCGATCGTATCCATCATGATGCTGATCATCGCGAACAAGAAGGAAGTTATGG
The DNA here is from genome assembly GCA_017460845.1 of Lachnospiraceae bacterium. Lineage (GTDB taxonomy): Bacteria > Bacillota > Clostridia > Lachnospirales > Lachnospiraceae > Avilachnospira. Next base: position 4,063 of record JAFUAE010000109.1, on the reverse strand, counting down.
GCGAGCATAAGGCAAGCACCCTCTTCAACGTGCTCTGCATCGTCGCGATCCTGTTCTCACTGCTTGCGACCTGGAACTTCTGGAGAGGCATCTTTGCAGCATAAATCAAAGGAAAAAACTTAACAGAACCGGGAACAGAAGAGAATATGTGATGTAAATCGCATGCTTCAAAGCATTTGGTTCTCACACAAGAGACAATCATAACACCATGGGGCTGCGGATTTTCTGCAGTCCCTTTTTCAAAAAGGAGATTTTAGGAATGGACGAAAGATTAAAGGTTAATTACGCCGGGCTGGAACTCAGATCCCCGATCATCCTGGCATCCTCGGGAATTACCAAGGCATATGAAAATGTTGCTAAGGCGGATAAATACGGCGCAGGCGCAGTTGTGCTCAAGACCAAGTTTGAGGAAGAACTGATGGCGCACAGCCCGACACCGAGATTTACGATTATTCGCCGCGGCAAGGGTGATTATACGTCTACAACGAATATGTCCTATGAGCAGGGCTATGAGTTCAGCATTGACGATTACTGCGACGAGATCCGCAGAATGAAGGCTGACCTTGAGATCAAGGTCATTGCCAGCATCGGCTGCAGCACGAAGGAGTGCTGGGCAGAGTGGGCAAAAAAGGTTGAGGCCGCAGGCGCTGATGCAATCGAGATGAACCTGTCATGTCCGCATTCCGATTATGTCATGGGCAATACGGGCCGCATCAATGATTTTATTGCCGAGATGACCCCGGTCGTAAAGGGCGCTGTCAGCATTCCGGTCTTTACCAAGATGACCCCGCAGATCGAGAACCCGGTCTTCACAGCAAAGGTCATGGAAGCTGCAGGCTCCGACGGTATTACGGCATTCAGCCGCTGCCTCGGCATGGACATCGACATTGAGAACCAGGTTCCGGTGCTCCACGGCGGCTACGGCGGACATGGCGGACCGTGGTCCATTCATTATGCACTGCGCTGGATCTCGGATATGTATACCAAGACAGAGCTTCCGATCAGCGGATGCGGCGGCGTTGTCGAGGGCGACGACATTGTCAAATATATCCTTGCAGGCTCTACCACGGTTCAGGTCTGCTTCCTGATCTATACCTACGGCTATTCGATTATTGAAAAGCTCAATGAAGGCCTTCTGGCTTATATGGATAAGCATGGTTACAAGTCTGTGGAGGATTTCCGCGGTATCGTGACCGGAAGCAAGATCAAGATGCTGAAGGACGTCGACCGTACCAAGACTCTGATTGCTTCAATCGATGAGAATCTCTGCGTCGGCTGCGGACGCTGCACCGATATCTGTATTTTCGACGGCATCAGCTTTGATCCGGAGAAGAAGAAAGCATTTATTAATGCCAAGTGCGACGGCTGTGCGCTCTGTCCGTGCTTCTGCCCGCGCAAGGCAATCTCTATGGTGAAGCGCTGATATCCGCTTTAAACGAAAATGGTGAAATCAGACAAGGTCAGATGGACTGCGGTTCCGGCATGGCTTTTTCTGAAATCAGAAAGGAAAAAAGCCATGCCTACAAGTCCTCAAACAACCATCTGACCTTGCACTGATTTCACAATGATCGGATTGATATCCGAAAAGGAGATGCGATGAAATTAATAAATGAACAGGATATGGAGTGGTTTCAGAAACCGGGCGCCAGGCTTAAGACTAAAAATCTGCTGACGGATCACAAGATCGGTGCGGGACTGCTTACCTGCGGTGTCAGCCAGTGGCCTTACGGAGATGCGGGAGTGCTTCATACGCATGTCGAGACCGGACAGGATGAGATTTATATTGTTCTGCGCGGCAGCGGACGGCTGATCGTAAATGGGGAGGAGCACATCCTGAAGCCGGGAGATATGTTCCAGGCGGAATGCGGCGAAGAACACGCTATCGTGGAAGGACTGGATCCGGCGGGTATCGAGATGTTCTATATGCTGGTTCCGACCGGGACAGGAGAAGACTGATTATATGGATACTATCAGAAAAATGCTGTGGGTCACGGCACCGGATACTCTGGAGATCAGGGAAACGCCTCTTGATGCGCCGGGACCCGGTATGGTCAGGATCAAAACGGCTTATTCGGCGCTTTGCGGAAGTGATATGCATCTGTATCACGGCAAGCATCCGTTTGTAAAGCTTCCATCCACCATCGGACACGAGCTTTCCGGCGTCATCGACGCCGTCGGGCCGGAAGTCAGCGGACTGAAGCCGGGTGACCGTGTCGTACCGGAGCCGATCCTTACCTGCGGTGTCTGCGATAACTGCAGAAAAGGAAATTATCATATGTGCCGGAATGTCTCCTTCGGTTACCGGAAGGGAGAAGCCGGATACGGAACCTATTATATGTGCAGCGCCGACAGGATCCATCTGATCCCGGAAGGCATCAGCCTGAAGGCGGCTGCATTGACAGAGCCTCTTTCCGTTGCCGTGCATGGAGCAGAAAAGGCGGGTGATCTCCTTGGAAAGACTGTGGTGGTCCTCGGTGCCGGTACGATCGGAGCTCTGACTGCGGCAGTCTGCAGGGCAAAAGGTGCCGGACGCGTTATGATCGTAGACCGGAGCGATTTCAGGCTCGATCTTGCGGCGGGACCGATCCGCGCGGAGAAGATCAACGCGCTGGAAAAGGATCCGGTGGATGCGGTTCTGGAGCTGACAGGCGGAAAGGGCGCGGATGTCGTGATAGAGTGCACGGGAGCCGCTGTCAGGATCCGGGAAGCGCTTCAGATCGCGGCACAGCTCGGCACGATAGTGCAGCTCGGTATCAGCCGGGAGCCGATGAATGATTACCCGTATGCGCTGATCCTGCAGAAGGAGCTGAGCGTTACAGGAGCCCAGGGATATTGCTTTGATTTTCCGAAGGCGCTCGTCCTGATCGCATCCGGGATCATTGATCCGATGCACTATGTGACGGGTGAATTCCCGTTTGACAGGGTGCAGGAGGCATTTGAACTCTTTGATAAGTCCGGCGGAAAGCAGATGAAGCTGTTGATCCGCTATGATGAAAAAACCGAATAAAAAAGAAAGACGGGAATCATATGACGGACTATTACACAAAACAATACTATACGGGAAGGTCTGCAGCCCACCGCCGTGCAGTCTATAAAGGAATCGGGCTGACGGATGAGGACCTTGAGAGACCTCTGATTGCCGTGATCAACAGCTTCAGTGAGGTATGTCCCGGCCATTTTCATTTGCAGAATCTGGTCAAAAGTATTAAGGATGGGATCTGGCAGGCAGGCGGTACTCCGCTCGAGTTTTCGACGATCTCTCAGTGTGCGACGCAGACCCTCGGTCTTCCGGGCATTCATTTTGACCTTCCGGCCAGGGAACTGATTGCTCTTGATATTGAGACGATAGTTGAAACCCAGCTTTTCGACGGGATCGTAATTGCGGTCACCTGCGATAAGACAATCCCCGGTGCGCTTCTGGGCGCCGCGAGGCTTGACCTTCCGACGGTCATCGTGCCGGGCGGGATCATGGAGACCGGAAAGATCGACGGAAAGGAGACTTCCCTTGCGGATCTTGATGAGAAGGTCTTCAGCGGCAAGATCAGCAGCTGGAGCGAGGAAGAGGTCAGAAAATGGGAAGACGGCGTGATCCCTGGCAGCGGAGCCTGTCCGATCATGGGCACAGCCAATACCATGCAGATCCTTTCCGAGGTCCTCGGCGTATCCATGCCGTCGAGCTCGACCAAGGTAGCCAATACGGCTGCACAGCTGCGCCTTGCAAAGCAGGCTGGATACCGGGTCATGGAGCTGGTCCGCAGCAATACAAAATTTTCGGATATCGTGACGAGACAGGCTTTTGCCAATATGGTCTCCGCCGCGATGTCCATGGGGTCCGCATCCAATTCCATCGTGCATATGCTGGCGCTCAGCCATGAGATGGGATATCAGGATGAGATCAATATTGATTATATTGCGAAAAGGAGCCGCGAGATCCCCTGCCTGGTCGATGTCAAGCCGGCAGGCAGCCATTACCTTACGGATCTGGAGCGCGCCGGCGGAATGCCCGCCGTTATGGGGCAGATCGAAGACTATCTGGACCCGGACTGTGTCGGCGTATCCGGCC
>JAFUAE010000108.1 GCA_017460845.1 Lachnospiraceae bacterium | reverse complement strand
GGTCTGATCCGTCAGCTGGACGATTATGTCTGGAGAGAGGCGGCCCGTCAGATCCGGGAATGGAAGGACAGGCTGGGCTGTTTTGTTCCCGTATCCGTCAACGTCTCCCGGATCGATATGTATGATCCGGAGCTCTCCGGCAATCTGACCGGGATCCTGAGAGAGCAGGACCTGGAAGCCGGCAATATGATGCTGGAGGTTACGGAATCCGCTTATACCCAGGATTCGGCCCAGATTATCGGGACGGTGGAAAAGCTGAGGTCGCTGGGCTTCAAGATCGAAATGGATGATTTCGGAACCGGCTATTCCTCACTGAATATGATCTCGAACCTGCCGGTCGATGCGCTGAAGCTGGATATGCAGTTTATCAGAAATGCATTCCGGGATGGCGGCAATACCCATATGCTGGAGGTCATCATCAGCATTTCCAAATATCTTTCGGTCCCCGTGATCGCGGAAGGGGTGGAAACTGAGGAACAGCTGCACGCACTGAAGGCCCTCGGGTGCGAGTTCGTGCAGGGATACTTCTTTTCAAAACCGGTTCCGGCAGGAGAGTTCGAGCCGTTTATTCTCCAGAAAAGGGAAGCGGAGCTTGCCGAAAAGGAAAGGATGGCGGAGACGGCCGCTGCCGGGGAGAGAGCACAGGCATCCGGGGAAGCATTTGCATATACGGATACAAATGCAGCTGCAAATGCTTCTGCGGCGGAGCAGAGCGCAGGTCCGGAGGCGGAGGTGCAGCGGGCAGGAACCGCAGGAGAAGACGGAGCTGATCCGGCCGCAGACGGCGGGGAGCGGGACGCTCTTCACCATCATGCGCATATGGGCATCCAGCTGAAAACTGCCGCCCTCTTTTTCGTGCTGCTTGCGGTGATTGCCGCATTTGCCCTGATGATCGCCAATATCAGCGTAACCAGAGGCTACCGGCGCATGGAACTGGCAAGCGACCGTTATATTTCCGCACAGCTTGCGGCTTCGGATATGGAATCCGGGTCAGACTATCTGACGGACCGCGTCCGCTGCTATGTCGTGACCGGCGAGTCCCGGTATCTCAAAGACTTTATTCAGGAGGTCGAGGTTACCAGAACCAGGGATAAGGCAGTTGAGAATCTGGAAATACTTCTGGAAGGAAAGGACAGCAATGCGCTTGAGAGCCTGAATACGGCCCTGAAGCTCTCGAATGAACTGATCGGGACCGAGCACAAAGCGATGAGGCTGATGCTGGAGACGGGTGAAGTGCCGGCCGATGAGGTTCCCGCGGAGATCGCCGAAATTGAATTAACGCCGGAAGAAAAGGCCATGTCGCCCGAGGAGCTGAAGGATAGAGCGCAGACGATGGTCTTTGACAACAATTATATGCATTACAAGGACCGCATCAGGGAGAATGTACGGCTCTGCACGCAGTCACTGATCCGTTCCTCAAGCCAGGAGCTGGAGCAGGCTTCTGCGCAGCTGTCATTTCTGAACAGGGTGCAGACGGTGCTGACGGTCCTGTTCCTGGTCATCGTGCTGGGAATCGTCGCCCTTATCATGCAGCAGGTCCTGAAGCCGCTGACCAATATGGTCCATGAAATGCAGGCAAAGAAAAGTATTGTGCCGACCGGCGTCGAAGAGCTGCGTTTTGTTACAAGGACTTATAACCGTATCCTGAAGGAGAACGAAGAGGCTCAGGAAAGGCTGAGCCATGAGGCGTCTCACGATGCACTGACAGGGCTCTTTAACAGGGGTGCCTACGATCTGCTGATGGAAAGCGCGGACAGGGAGCATATGGCGCTGATCCTGATCGACGTGGACTATTTTAAAACTGTCAATGATACCTACGGGCATGTGGTCGGAGACCGTGTCCTGAAGCGGGTGGCGGAGATCCTGCGCCACAGCTTCCGTTCCGTCGATATCCTCTGCAGGATCGGCGGCGATGAATTCGTAGTTGTTATGACCCGTGTCAACAGCTCCATGAGCCAGATCGTTCTGAACAAGATCAAGCAGGCCAATGAGCTGCTGCAGCATCCGAAGGACGATCTGCCGCCGGTATCCTTAAGTGTCGGCGTCGCCTTTTCAGACCGCAAAAACCCGAAAGGCGATATTTTCAAGGATGCGGATACCGCGCTGTACCGCGTGAAGGAGGCGGGCAGAAAGGGTTGTATGATTTTCGAATGATTCCGGAGATCCGAGTGCGGACTGTGCCGACAGATGCCATAGACCTGCGGAATTGCAATTCCAGGTCTTATGGCGCGGGATAGCCGTAGAAAAATGCGTGCTTAGCATTTTTCGAGGATAGACAAGCCGGAAGACCGCGTGAATTGCATTCCGCATGGTCTCGGCATTGTGTCGGCACAGTCCGTACTCGGAAATGCGCGGAAGGAGGTTGAATTTCATGAGAAATACGGCTTATTTCAGACATGTACAGGCGGCTGCGCTGCTGGCGCTTTTGCTTTCATGTGCGCTTCTTTCCGGCTGCCGGAATGAAGGATCTTCCGCCGGCAGCGGCGCCTCGGCGAATGGCACGGCAGCGGCGGCGGAGACATTTGCAGCGGAAACAAGTGAAGCGGAGACTGATTCAGGCGCTGGTTCCGGGAAGGATACTGCCGCGACTGGGGAAACGGCCGCAGAAAGCGGAGAGGAAAACGCAGTCCCGGAGGAAAGTCCCCGCAAACTGGTGGATATGAGCGGGGTCACAGCACCGGAGATACCGGAGGATGCCTTTACTCTCTATGTTTATATGGTCGGCTCCGATCTGGAGTCCTTCGGCGGCGCGGCGAGCCATGATATTCAGGAAATGCTGGCGGCCGAGGCGGGCGATCAGGTGCGGATCGTGCTGATGACCGGAGGCGCGAAGCATTGGGAGCTTGGTGAGATTTCCCCGGACTCCTGCGGCATATATGAGATCAGCGGCGGGGAGCTTAAGCAGCTTGGAAATCTCGGGCCGCAGAACATGGCAAACCAGGGCAGTCTCGAGTCTTTCCTCTGCTGGGCTGCTGCAAATGCCGGCGGCGGCAGGAATGCGCTGATCCTCTGGAACCATGGCGGCGGCACGATGATGGGCTACGGCCTGGATGAATATTTCCCGCATGATATTCTGGATCTGGCGGATATCCGTGATGCGCTGGAGGCTTCAGGCATGCATTTTGATTTTATCGGCTTTGACGCCTGCCTGATGGCGACGATCGAGACCGCAGGGGCGCTTTCCCCGTATGCGGATTACCTGATCGCCTCAGAGGAAACGGAACCCGGAAGCGGGTGGTTTTACACGGACTGGCTGAATGCGCTGGCGGATAAGCCGGATATGAAGACGGAGGAGCTTGGCAGACTGATCGTTGACGACTACATGCCGGAGACGGTGCCGCCTTATGAAACCTATACGCTGTCTCTCATCGATCTTTCCAGGATCCGGAAGCTGATCGACGATGTGATCGAGTTCTTCAAAAATGAGAGAGGCATGCTCAAGGTGGATTACAAGAGCGTGGCGCGTGCCAGGACCCGTACGAAGGCGTTCGGGAACGGCATGTTCGAGCAGATCGACCTGGCGGATTTTGTGAAAAGCAACCGTACGGTCAGCTCCCAGGGAGCTGCCGTCATAAACAGTCTGAAGGACGCTGTCGTTTACAGCCGCAGCTCGGCGGAGCATGCCGGCGGGCTGGCAATGTATTTCCCATATCAGAGTCCCGATCATTATGAGAAGGTTTCCGAAGTGCTGCGAAAGGCCGGCTTTGAAGAGGGCTGGTTTGATTTTTACGATGATTTTCTGAATACACTGGTAAAGGGACAGGAGCAGACAGTTGCTTCCGGTGCGGACACCCTGGAAGGAAAGAAGGGCCTCGAGCGCTACCTTTCCTATTCATGGTATGAACCGGACTGGGAGAGTGTCAGTACGGATACATTGCTGGATCCGAAGTCTCTGCAGGTAGAGCTGGACGGAGAAGGCTATCCGAGCCTGCATTTTACGGAGGAGCAGAGGGAACTGCTGACCTCCATGATGCAGTGGTACATGATGTATGACCAGAATACCCAGTCCATGACAAGCTTCGGATACTATATCTGGGATACGCCGCAAAAGGACTATTACCGCTATAATGCCTGGCCCTGGCCTACGGTCAACGGCACCATGGTAACGTATTTTGAACTCTATAATGATCCGATGTATGAATACGGGCTGATCCCGTGCATCATGAACGGAGAGGAGTTTGTATGCCTCCTGATCGAATTTGAGGGAGAAAAACTGGAGGACGGCTCTCCCTGGAATCTGCTGGGGTACGTGCATCTGGATGCGGAAGAGGTCTCCCCGGCAACGGGTATCCGCTTTGAAATGGCCAAGAAAGGAGCCATCCCGCTGAAAAATGGAGACAGCTTCCAGTTTATCCGCTATGAAATGGGATTTCTGGACGAAGAACTCCGGGGCGGTGAAAACGGAAGCAAATATCAGTTTTTCGGGAAGCCTCAGGTCTATGACGGAAACTGGGACATCCGCTCAAAGGATATGTTTGAGCTGAGCGGGATCAAACCGGATGGCGGCCGCATCATCACCTGGTATATCATCCGCGACATCTACCAGAATGCCCACAGGAGCGGAATGCTGCACTGGCCGCGACTCGCCGACGGCAAGTGGTACTTTGAGAAATAAGCTCCGGACGAATGGACGAGAAAAACAAGCTTGCTTGTTTTTCTCAGGACATTTGGACGGGCAAACGACATGAGCAAAAAAGTCACGCGAACAAAGAGAGCGGGACGATTTGCGAATGTCGTTTGACGGATTGCGGGAGTGCGAAGCACGGAGCAATCCGGAGCTTATCCCTCATAAGAGGGATGGGGTCGTGACGCGGGAGTGCGAAGCACGGAGCGGCACGGGAGCTTATTAGACAATCGATTAAAAAGGACAAACAAATGAAACACAGAAAACCATGGCTTTTCCCGATCCTTCTGACCCTGCTCACGGTTCTCCTTGCGGGCTGCGGCGGCAATAAAGTGACTGCAGGGGAACTGCTTGAAAAATGCGGACAGGTCAGCGGCTTCCGCGCCACAGTCACGGAAGAAATGACTCTGGAATCAGGCGGCTCCTCCACGAATGCGGTTTATGAAGGAAATCTGGAATTTACGGAGGAAATCCGTCATATTAAGGGAAGCTTCAAGCTTGGAAAAAGGGAGCACATGCCGGAGTATTATATCCGGAAAACGCCGGGTGAGGAAGACAGCCTTGATATCTATTATTATAAGAAGGATGACGATATCTGGAAAATAGAGCAGGATTGGGGAGAATTGCAGGGAATCAGCACTTTTCTGGGAAATCTGCAGTCAGTTGAGCTTCGCCCGTATGAAAAAGATGCCTCCGAATATGTGATCTTGGCAGAGACAGATCTGGTGAATGTCATAGATTTCGGTATGACCGTTTACACGGGAAGCGGCTTTTCCAGTGTGCTCGAAGCACTTGCGGGGACGACCTGCGCGATGCACGCCGAGCTTACAGTCAATGCAAGGACAGGACTCTTAAAAGCGGCGGATTTTGTGCTGATCAGGAAGCAGGAGGTTCAGGGAAAAACGATATCAGAGCTGCACATCCGTCTCGATTTTACGGATATGACACTCAAGGATCTGCAGATTCCGGAGGAAATTATCGGCGGGGCCTTCTGAGTGGGAAGTTTATTACCCAGAAGTCGGGTTATACTGTCATCATAAAGGAAACATCACTCATCCAACTGGAGAAAGCGAGGCTTTTATGATTATAGCAGTAGATTTCGACGGCACCCTTTGTGAGGATAAATATCCGTTCATCGGCAGACCCAATACACAGCTGATCAATATTTTAAAATATGCAGAGCAGTTCGGAGACCGGCTGATCCTCTGGACCTGCAGATCAGGCAGGCAGCTGCAGCGCGCAGTCCGCTGGTGCGAAGAGCATGGGCTTTATTTCGATACGGTCAATGCCAATCTGCCGGAGATCGTGGAAAAGTACGGGGGAGATTCCCGCAAGATCTTTGCAGATGTCTATCTGGATGACAGGATGCAGGACGTGGCGGAGTTCTTCAGACAGGAACTGCAGGCAGTATAATTATATGTTTTTACAGGAGGATACGGAAAATGGCACATCAGGTAATTAACACATCAAAAGCTCCGGCGGCGGTAGGACCTTATGTACAGGCGATCCATGCAGGCAATCTTCTTTTTGCTTCCGGCCAGCTCGGACTGATCCCTGAAACCGGAACGCTTCCCGAAGGCATCGAAGCCCAGACGAAGCAGGCTCTGGCCAATGTTGCCGCGATCCTCGAGGAGGCGGGCTTCGTGAAGGAGGAGATTGTCAAGACGACCGTTTTTCTTGACAACATGGATGATTTCGGCACAGTTAACGGAATCTATGCAGAGTTTTTCGGAGACTCCAGGCCGGCGAGGTCCTGTGTGGAGGTTGCAAAGCTTCCGAAGGGCGGACTGGTTGAAGTGGAGTTTATTGCAGTTAAGGCATAAGCACAGTTGAAATCAGAAAAGAAAGCGGCCCGTACAAATCGGGCCGTCAGAAAATCATCCGGAAGGAAAACAGCCGGAAAACAAAAATGGTATCAGGGCACCTGGATCAGATTGCTTCTTTGTTTGATTTTGGTGTTCTTTTGCTTTACCCTGGCTCTGCGCTTCCATCTTTTCGGGCAGCCGGTCGATCCGGGCGGCACGGACACTGCCGCGGTGACCGGGGACGGCTTTTCCAGAAGCATTGCCGCGTATGATCCCTCACAGATCCCTGATTTTTCAGGCGCGGACTATGCAGTGCTTAATGCCAATATTCCGATGTTTACGGAAAAGGATCTTACCGGGATCACAGGGGAGCATTATGCACAGCTTGACCAGCTTGGCCGCTGCGGGACTGCATATGCCCTGCTGGACCGGACCATGATGGCAGAGGGGACCAGAGATGAGATCGGCATGATCCGTCCTTCCGGCTGGCAGTATATGCAGTATCCGGAGCTGATACCCGAGGGATATCTCTATAACCGCAGCCATCTGATCGCCTACAGGCTGACCGGGCAGAACGCCAACGAAAGAAACCTGATTACGGGTACGCAGTACATGAACCAGGTCAGCATGCTGCCGTTTGAATTGCAGGTGATGGAGTATCTGGAGAATGCGATCGGAAGGCATGTCCTTTACCGCGTCACACCGTATTTCCGGGGCCGTGAGCTGGTTGCCCGCGGCGTGGAGATGGAAGCCTATTCCGTGGAAGACAGGGGCAGGAGCGTCTGCTTCCATGTATTTGTGTATAATTATCAGCCGGGGATCGAGATAGACTACCTGACAGGACAAAGCCGGATCTCGGGCTGAATGTCTCCGGCATTTACTGCGGGGCTTCCCTGGCCGCGCCTGAAATGACCGATGTTTTTTCTGCAAAGGAGAGAAAGCGGAATGAACTATGATTTTACCAAGCTGATAGACCGGAGAGGGAAGGATGCGACCGCTTACGACGGCATCGGAAAAACGGTCTGGGGCATTGAGCCGGACGCCGCCCGCCCTGGATTTGATGAGATTCCGATGTGGGTGGCGGATATGAATTTTGAAACCTGCCCGGCGGTGACCAGGGCACTGGAGGAAAGGATCCGTCATCCGCTGTATGGGTATTTTATCCCTTCCGACACTTATTATCAGAGTATCATAGACTGGCAGACAAAGCGCCACGGATATACCGGTCTTACTGCCGGTCTGATCGGATACGAGAACGGCGTCCACGGCTGTGTCATCAGCTGCCTCAACACTCTGACCGAGCCGGGAGACGCGGTGCTGGTACACAGCCCCTCCTATGTCGGATTTCTGAAGGACCTGAAGCAGACCGGGCGCCGGGCGGTCTTAAGCCCCCTGAAAAAGGACCGGGACGGGATATGGCGCATGGATTATGAGGACATGGACCGCAGGATCAGGCAGAATCATATCCGGCTGGCGATGTTCTGTTCCCCGCACAATCCGACCGGACGCGTCTGGGAGAGATGGGAGATCGAAAAGGCCATGGAAGTATATCGGTCAAACCGCTGCATCGTGATCAGCGATGAGATCTGGTCCGATATTATATTTGCCGGGCATCATCATATTCCTACGGCGATGATCGACGAGGATGCAAAACACCGTACGATCGGAATCTATGCACCGTCCAAGACCTTTAATCTGGCCGGCCTGATCGGCAGCTATCACATCATTTATGACGAGATACTCCGGGAAAAAATCAGAAATCACGGGGACAGGACGCATTACAATGAGATGAATGTACTGTCCATGCACGCCCTGATCGGGGCATACTCGGAGGAGGGACAGATCTGGACAGATGAACTGTGTATGGTTCTGGAAGAAAACTGCCGTTACGCGGCGGATTATATCGATCAGCATTTTGAAGGCTGCAGCGTTTCCATGCCGCAGGGGACCTATATGCTTTTCATGGACTGCTCCGGATATCTGAAGAGGACCGGCAGAACACTGGACGAGGTCCTGAAGGCCGGTTGGGATGTCGGCGTCGCCTATCAGGACGGCAGAAAGTTTGCATGGGAGGATGCGATCCGCATTAACTGTGCGCTGCCTCTGAGCAGACTGGAGGAAGCGATGGAGCGCCTGAGCAAATACGTATTTATCTGAAAAAACCGGGTGCTGAATTCAGCACCCGGCAATCACCTCTTTTAACATTTCATAGCATTCCGCAAAGGTCTGCAGGTGCATCCGTTCCGTCGGCATATGCACATCCTTTACATCCGGCATCATGATGATAAAATCATCCATCTGCTTTGCGGTAATGATCGTACCGGCATCCAGTCCCGCATGCATAAACAGGCGCTCGAATCTGCCGGGATATTTCCGGCTGTAGACTGCCTCATAGTTCAGGGTGAGCGGTGAGTTTTCGCCAACGGTATGGCCGTCGTAGGCGGAGACCCTCGCAAATCCGAAGCCGAATTTTTCTGCAAAGAGCTTGGCCGACTCGTAAAGCTCTCCGCAGTCCTCGGGCAGATTTGCCCGGCAGACATAATCGAAGGAAACTGACGCTTCGTCTGTATGTGAAGTTGAAAGATTATAGCTTAAAATGATGCGCTCCTGATGCCCGTACCAGCGCTTTACGGCACCGACCGGGATCGCAAAGAGCAGATCCAGGATCTCACGGCTTTCCGCTTCGGATGCACAGAGACAGTCATCACATTTTTCCAGGACCAGCTTCATATCAGGATCTGCCTCAGCCTGTTGGCGGAAGATCTTTGCGGAAATTGCTTCAAAGGCTTCCCGGAGCTCCACGCCGGAAGCCGGCGATTTAAAGAGAGCTGTACAGACAGGCGGAATGGTGTGTACCATAGTTCCCCCGTCAATGGATGCGAAGCGGATGCCGCAGCGGGTGTCCAGCGCATACAGGATGCGGCCTGCGATTTTGATTGCATTGCCGAGTCCGTCTCCAATGTTGTTGCCGCCGTGACCGGAGCGGAGCCCGCTGACACTTATGCGCCACGCCTGTCCCTCTGCAGGCTCTCTTGTGATCGTGTGCGTCAGCTTATCCTGGTCGACAGCAGAAGCGGAAAATGAAGTGGAGCCAAGGCGAAGACCGTCCAGTCCGATCATTCTTTTTGCAGAGATCAGTGAGAAATCAAGCCCTTTGGCACCGCCCATGCCATCCTCTTCCTGTACGGTCAGGATCAGCTCCAGCGGAGGATTGGAAAGGGTATTTCTTTCTTCGATAAGACCAAGGATCATAGCCACGCCGGCCCCGTCATCCGCACCCAGCGTTGTGCCGAAGGTCTTCAGCCATCCGTCTTCGGTATAGACTCTGATCGGGTCCTTTGTGAAGTCATGGCTGCTTTCCGCCGTCTTCATGCAGACCATGTCCGTGTGCGCCTGGATCGCAAGGGGAGCCTCCTGCTCACGTCCTCTGGAAGCGGGAATACGGATCACAAAGTCGCCGAGATCATTTCTGTGATAGGAGAGGCCGGCTGTTTTGACCTTTTCTTCTATATAATCTGAGATCTTTTCCTCGTGGAAGGAGCCGCGGGGAATCTGCAGGATCTCGTCAAAGTATCTGAAATTCGCGTATTGTTCATATCCCTGATACCATTTTTCACTCATGTCAGGAACCTCCTGTTTGTTTATGAGCCGAGTGACACCGGCAGGCTTTCTTTTTTCGTCCATTTTCCTTTTTTATAAGCTGCGCGCTGCTCTGCTGCTAAAGCAGCTCCCGCATCGCTAACAAGTATTCGCAACTCGCCCCGCTCGTTTCACTCGCGTGCCTTTATTGCTCATACTTGTTGCCTTGTCAAATGTCCTGAAAAAAGAAAGCTTGCTTTCTTTTTTCGTCCATTTTCCAAGAGCTTATACTATACTTTTAGAGCCAGAGGGTCAAGAGCAGAATTCGCTGAAGGCAGCTGCACTTCAATGTCGGCTGCATTCATGCCGGTCAGTGACCGGGCTGTGATCAGCCGCTTTGATATAACGATTAATAACCATTAATGGAATGAATAACCAAATATGGTTGAAAATATATCCAAATATGGTATAATCGGTATAGAATAATTGACTTTTGGATCACATATTTGAAAAAGACGGAGACAGGAGGCCGAAGATGACGAGAGAAGAAATGTTAAAGATCAAAGCAGAGCGCGGCTACAGCGCTGCCCAGCTTTCGGAGTATACCGGCGTGCCGCTTGGTACCCTGACCAAGATTTTGTCAGGGCAGACGAAGAATCCGAGAGTCGATACCATGAAGCAGATCGAGGATTTTTTTCGGCAGCGTTCCTGGCTGCCGGGAGATCTGTACAGCTATCAGGGAGAAGAGATTCCGAAGCGTGAGATTCCCGGCTATTCTCCGGAAACAGGGGAAAACACTCCATGGATGCTTTGTGAAAAGGCAATCGCATATGGAGCACCGCTCAAGGAACAGGGGGAATATACGTTTTCGGATCTTGAGAAACTGCCGGAGGGAAGATTGTATGAACTGATTGACGGAATGCTGTTTGATATGGCGACGCCCAGCTGGATCCATCAGAAAATCGGGGAGGAGGTCTTTCTTGCGATTCATCAGCATATACGAGATCATAAGGGTAAGTGCATGGTATCTCTGGCTCCGGTCGGCATCTTTCTGGACGGAAACAGGGATTCAACCTATGTGATCCCCGATCTGTTTGTGGTCTGTGACAGGAGCAAGCTTCGAAAGGACAGCATTCTCGGAGCTCCGGACTTTGTGCTGGAGGTAATATCACCCTCCACGGCAGCTAAGGATAAGATCGTGAAAGCTACAAAATACATGGATGCCGGGGTCAGGGAATACTGGATCATTGATCCCTATAAAAATAAGCTGGTCGTCTATGATTATTCCAGACCGCAGACCCACATACTTCCATTGGAAGGAAAGTACGCCATCGGTATTTTTGAGGAAGAGCTGCTGATCGATCTTGACCGCATCAGGGAAATTATAGAAGAATTCGAAAGTATAGAGCCCTGATATTATTGCGTCCGGCCCGGCATTCCGGCAATTTCGGCTGATTGCCGGAATGAATTTGGCATTTTTACAGAGCATTGTTTAAAAAGAATAAGCATTACATGGAGGAAGTCAATGAAAACGATCCGGCAAATATATAAGATCGGACACGGACCATCCAGCTCCCATACGGTCGGTCCCTACCGCGCGGCAAAGCTTTTCCGCGCCCGCTATCCGGAAGCGGACAGCTTTGAAGTGACACTATACGGCTCTCTCGCATTTACGGGAGCCGGCCACGGTACCGGGAAGGCGGTACGTTCGGCAATTCCGGGGGCTAAAGTAATATTCGACAAGAAAACATCAGATCTGCCGCATCCGAATACGATGCTGTTCAGGGCGTATCAAAAGGGCGTCGAGATCGCCTCGGTGAGGATCATGAGTATCGGCGGAGGCTCCATCCGGATCGAAGGAGAAAGCTCCGAAGAGGAAGACGAGATCTACGCACAGAAAAATTTCGCCCAGATCCTTGAAGCCTGTGAGGCAGAAGGGAGCACCATCAGTCAGTTTGTATACCGCACAGAGGGAGAAGCTGCGCTCCGTGAGTATCTGAGAGAGGTCTGGCATACGATGGAAGATGCCGTAGAAAGGGGACTGGCAGCGGACGGGACCCTGCCCGGCGGCCTGAAGCTGACCCGCAAGGCCAGGAAGCTTTACGCCATGCGCTGCCACAATGAAAGCTCGGACATCACCATGGAGCGGACCCTGGCGGCCTATGCATTTGCAGTGAGTGAGGAAAATGCTGACGAGCACATCGTCGTGACCGCACCGACCTGCGGCAGCTGCGGCGTCATCCCTGCTCTCTTTTATTATATGCGCCATGACCGCGGCTTCGGGGAGGATGAGATCCTTGACGCCCTGGCGGTTGCCGGCATCATCGGAAATGTGATCCAGACCAATGCCAGCATCTCAGGCGCGGAGTGCGGATGCCAGGCGGAGATCGGTTCTGCCTGCTCCATGGCGGCAGGTGCTCTGGCCAGCCTGTACGGGCTCAATATCCGTCAGATCGAATATGCGGCGGAGATTGCGATGGAGCATCATCTCGGGCTGACCTGCGATCCGGTAAAAGGACTCGTGCAGATCCCGTGTATCGAGAGAAATGCCGTTGCGGCCATGCGCGCCGTCAATTCGGTCAATATTTCCCGTTTCCTCTATGAGACCAGGCGGATCTCCCTCGACCAGGTCATCGACACAATGTACAGGACCGGTCTCGATATGAATGAAAAATACCGGGAGACCTCGCACGGAGGTCTTGCGGCCATCTACGAGGAAAAACCTGAGAAATAAACTTCTGATCCGGATAATATCGGATTCTCTGTTACGGCTGCCCGGGGCACTCCCCCGGACGGCTGTTTTTATATACATCTCATCTGAAATTTCACATTTCATCAGAAAGAACAAATAATTGAAAATCATCAGAACATTTCAAAATTTACCGTTCATTTGATTTTTTGTATATTTTTGACACAGGACGCGGATTTAAAGTCAAGCGTCCTGAAAATCATCAGGGTATGACTCTGTCAGAAAGGAGCAGAAGAATCTTATGAGAAAGAGATGTTTATTGGGAGCGGCAATGCTGGGAGCAGCTATGCTGACGGCCTGCTCGGGAAGCGGCACATCACAGACGGCAGCAGTACAGGAAACTGCGGCGGTCGAAACCGCAGCAGCGGAAACGAAAGCGGAGGCCCCGGCAGAGACAACTGAAGCAGTACAGGAAACTGCGGCAGCAGAGACCAAAGCTGTTTCGGAGACAAGCGCTGCGGCTGAGACTGCACCGGCAGAAACAAAGGCTGCCGAAGAAAAGCCGAAGTTCCCCGTATTTGAAGGCAAGCCGGCATTCAGCGATGTGGTCGTTGCCGAGGTGGATACCGAAATTGCGGGAGCAGGAACCTCCAGAGAATTAAAAATGAATATTTACAAGCCGGAAGGCACGGAGGAAGCAACTCCGGCAGTGATCTATGTACACGGCGGAAAGTGGAGCTCGGGCGATTATACCTGCGCCAGCCTGATGGATGGAAATAAGGAAAACGGCACCTTCCTTGCCTGCATGAAGATGGTCGATTACGGATGCACGGTTGTGACCGCGGATTACAGACTGAGCCAGGAAGCATCCTATCCGGCGATGATCTGGGACCTGAAGGGCCAGATCCGCTTCCTGAGAGCGCATGCGGACGAATACGGGATCGATCCTGACAGGATCATTGTCTGGGGAGAATCCGCAGGCGGCCAGCTGGTCAACATTCTCGGCACCACGGACGGTGTGGAAGAGCTTGAGGGAGATGTGGGCGGAAATCTGGAATTCTCCTCAAAGCCGACGGCAGTTGTCGATTATTTCGGAATGACGGAGATCCTGCAGCTTGCACCGGATCAGTATGTGCGGCCGTATGTGCAGGGCTTCCAGTCTCTGTATGATACCAACGATGCAAAAACAGCCACCCGCGGCCAGCTGCTTGGCTTCGGCGGAGAGGTGGACGGAGAGGGAAATGCTTACCTGCGCGGCGAACTGGGCAATCCGTCGAATCCGTATGAGAATCCGGAAATTCCGGAATATGACCAGGCTGCGCTTCACAGAGCATATCTGGCTTCCCCGCTGAATTTCATCAGCAAGGATGACTGCCCCTTCTTTATCTGCCAGGGCGGTATGGATTTCCGCGTTGCCATGGTGCAGAGCGAGAGACTCTTTGATGCGCTGACCAAAGAGGGGATCGAAGCCTATATGTTTACCAGCACACTTCAGTCCCACGGCAACCAGGGCCCGTTTGCAGACGATGCGGCGGCAAGGTTTGTATGCAACCAGTTCGGACTGGAAGAACCTTCATTATATTAATGCAGAGGAGGCAGGAAAATGAAAAAAGTTTTATCCGTATTGCTTGGCGTATCACTCGTGCTCGGCGCGCATCTCTGCTCTTTCGCGGAATATAAGCCGCTCGAGGGGACACATTTTGAAAAGAAGCCGACATTTGCAGATGTCGTAGTGGATACAGTAGATACAGAGCTTTCCGAGGCCGGCCCTTCCAGGGAGCTTCGCATGAATATATACAACCCGGAAAATGTCAGCGGGCCGACTCCCGTGATCCTTTATGTACACGGCGGAGCATGGACTTCCGGAGACTATACCTGCGAGAATCTGATGGAGAAGGATACAGGTACCAATGATCCGTTTTTCGCCTGCATGAGAGCCCTTGATATGGGCATCACAGTCGTGACGGCAGATTACAGGCTTGCAAATGAAGCCCTGTATCCGGCAATGGTCTGGGACCTCAAGGGCCAGATCCGATTCCTGAGAGCCCATGCGGATGAGTACAACATCGATCCGGACAGGATCATTGTCTGGGGTCAGAGCGCAGGCGCGCAGCTGTGCAATATCCTCGGCACCACGGATGGCGTGGAGGAGCTGGAGGGCGAGGTCGGAGGAAACCTGGAATACTCCTCCAAGCCGCTGGCAGTTGTGGACTACTATGGAATGACAGACATTCTGGACCTTGCACCGGCACAGTATCTGAGACCGCACATCATCGATCCTGCGGAAATGTACAAGCAGGCGGATGATCCGGAATCCTCCAGATCTCTGCTGATCGGATATACGGGAGAAAACCAGGGCCTGTATGCACTCAGGGCACAGATGGGAAATCCGGGAAGCCCGTATATTAATCCCGACGCCGATGAGGAGACGCAGGCTGCGCTTCACAGAGCGTACCTTGCCTGCCCGCTGAATTTTACGGATAAAAACGATGTTCCGTTTATGATCCTGTTTGGCGGAAAAGACCACAGAGTCGCTCCGGCACAGAGCTATGAGCTGTTTGAAGCCCTGACAAAGTACGGGGTTGAGGCATATATGTTCGGAACCTCCTCCACGACACACGGCAATCAGGGTGAGTTCGGCGCAAACTGCGCGCTGCGGTTTGTGAAGGATCAGTTTGCAAAATAAGACTGCGGTTTTTACATTTTTGACATTTTAAGTTATGATTACATGGAAGAAGGCGGCTGCCTGCAGCTGCTTTCTTCCGGTATTTCATAATAGGAGCTTTATTTCCCGGAAAACCTTCATCAGGAAGAACGGAGGATCACAATATGAAACGAAAGTTTAATATGACGGGCCTTAAGGAATGCGTACCGGTGCATCCGTCAGGGCGCCTGCCGGGAATTCTGATCATAGCCGTTTTCCTTTTTGCGCTGCTATTGGCCGGCTGCTCCGGCAAAACGAACCCGGCAGCGGACATTGCAGACACTGCAAATGCTGCAAATGCCGTCGAAAGCGCCTCCGGCGCAATGCCTTCGGATATCCCGGCAACAACGGCGGAGACTGAAGCTTCGGATCAGCCGGATATCTGGCCCGGTGACGAAAACAGGATCGTCCTCAAGCTGGCATCTACGCTGAATCCGGAAATGATGGCACTGAATGCGCTCAGAGGGTTTTCGGAGGAGGTGTTCCGCGAGACCTCGGGAAGGATCGACATTCAGATCTACGATTCCAGTTCGCTCGGGGACCAGGTGGAATATCTGAGCGGCATACGCCAGGGAACGGTGGAAATGTGCCTGGTATCTACGGCTGCGCTTGAGGCGATCGACCCTCATTTCGTTATATTCGGCATGCCCGGCCTGTTTACCTCGGCGGAAAAGGTAAATCGTTTTTATGAGAGCGATATCTGCCGTGAACTCCTGGACCGCTTCCGGCAGGAAAGCGGGATCCGTTCACTCGCTCTTTTTCATGACGGCGTCAGGAATGTCTGGCTAAGGGAAGCAAGGGTCTACCGGGCGGAGGATTTTTCAGGACTCAGGCTCCGGATCCCGGCCGGCGTCAGGATACGGGAAAAGGAGTTTCAGGCCCTGAAGGCCGAAGTCGTTCCGCTGCCGTTAAGCGACTGCAGCGCCGCGCTCCAGTCCGGTTATATTGACGGGCTGGAAAATAATGTGGAGACCATTGTAAATTCAGATATGATCAGCCAGATCCATTATCAGATCAAGACGGAGCATGCGTATTCGACACTGCTTCTGCTGATCAACGAGAAGGCCCTGATGCAGATCGATGAAAATGACCGCAATATTCTGACCGACTGTGCCAGAAAATACAGCCGGACTGCCTTTGAGCAGTACATGGCGGGACAGGAAGCTGCATACAGCCAGGCCGAAAAAGCCGGGATCGAAACAATCGTACCGGAAGAAAAGGAGCAAAGGCGCATCAGGCAGCTGCTGCTTTCCGCCACAAAGGAAATGCTGGAAGGGATCTTCCCCGAAGGCTTTTATGAAAAAGTGGATGCTTTGTAATCTGTATGAAGAAATCATTCAGGGAAAATCTCAGATTTAACAGCCTCTTTGTCAGAACATTTCTGTCTCTGGCGGCATTGACCGTACTGATCAGCCTGGTGTTTTACGGGCTGGTCAGCCGCTTCATGTACCGCAATATCCGCAGCGGCATGCAGGAAGCGTTTCAGAGGACTGCGGGCTACGAGATCTCACACATTGACCAGAAGGTGGAAAATATTCAGCAGCGGATGCTCCAGCTTGCAAATGAAAGCTCCGTAGTGAATGCCGCGATAACTCCGGGTATTCTGGATAAAAATCACAATGCGAGAAATATCGAGATCCTGTCCCTGCTCCGGAATCTGCAGCAGTACAACAGCGGGATCGACTCCGTGATCCTTTATGAATCCGGAGGGGACGAATTGTATACCTCCTCGGGTATCATCAGCAAAAAACGGGAAAGCGGCCTTCAGCAGGAGCTGGACCGGATCCTGGATGGAAAAGGTTTGCATTATACGGAGCGGAACCGCTTCTGGAATGTTTCCCTGAGAAGGGTCGGGGACAGTCTGTACCTGTGCATGGAATTTCTGTATTCCGTCAGGGAGCCGCTGTCCCGCCTGATCGTAAAGCTGGATACAGCCGAGCTGTTTTCTTCGATGGACCATGATCCGGGATGGGACTATCTCGTGTCGGATACCGACGGTATCCTGATCCGGGTCTCGGGCATGCCTGATGCGGCCGAGCAGATGCTCGCGGCAGCTGATTTCAGCGCGGCAGGATCTGCATGGGACGGGGACTTTTATTTCTGCCGGTCGGATTATCTGGACTGGCAGTACATTTTCCGCTATGATTTCGGATTTGCCGAGTTAAGCCTGACCCAGAATCTGTTTTCCATGCTGCCTGTACTCGGGATCATGCTGCTTATAAGTTTCCTGGCCTCAGTTGTGATTTCGGTCAGCATTTCCAGACCGATCAAAAGCATCGTTGAGAATATTCTCATGCAGGACCAGACGACCACGGAAAGACTTCAGAGCTCAAAGAACGAAATGGATTTCCTGGCCAGGGAATATAATTATTCCGCAGAAAAAGAAAGCCATATGCAGAATGTCCTCCGTGAGATCTCGGGAGAGGCGCTGGAACGGACACTGATCGGTGTGATCGAAGAAAATGCGGATGAAGAAGAGGTTCGGAAGATCATAGAGCATACGGGATCCGGTTTCCGCATGGACAGTAAATACTGTATGATCCTGGCAAGAGAGGCGGAAAACAGTGCTCCGGGACTTGGGGAGCTTTCAGGATTTGAGGAAGTGCTCCGGAAGACTGCAGAAGACGCTCTTCGCGAAAAAGATGCCGTGCTGGCGGTGCTGCACCTGAACGGAGATCTGATTTTCCTGGCAGGCTTTGCAAAAGAGGTTTCATCGCAGACGATCCGCAGCCGGATGAACAATCTATACAAGAAAATGCTGAGAGTCTCGGAGAACCGCCCGTTCAGTGTACGGATGGCTGTCAGTTTTGTTTATTCCGGCATACAGAGCCTGCCCCTGGCATACAGGGATCTGTCTGCTGCGGTCAGCGCACGGGCGGAGAGTGAGGAAAGCCTTATAAAGCAGGAGGGCATCAGCTTCGATCAGGCAAGGACAAAGAAGATCAGTCTTCTGGAAAAGAATCTGAAGGAAGGAGACCTGAAAAACGCGGAAACCGTATTCCGGACGCTGATGACTGAGATCCGGGAGTATGGCGGGGATGAGGAAAAACGTGCAGCTTACGGTGAGGTGATCCGGATCTTTGCCGGGGAGGAGAGCTCCAATAGGATCCTGACAGATCCTCCGGGACTTGGCGAAAGCTGCCTGGCGGCCCTTGAAAGCGGGGAGTATGACAAGCTGCAGGCGCTTGCGGACACCTATGGCACACAGATCCTGAAGGAGCTGGATTCTGTCAATAAGAGGCGCAAGAACCGGTATGTAGCCGCGGCAAAAGAGTATATCGGAAAAAACTATCAGAACAGCAGCCTTTCCCTGACGGACGCAGCAGAAGCGCTCAACCTGAACAAATCCTACCTGAGTACGCTGATGAATGATGTGCTGAGTGCCGGATTCACCGATTACCTGAACGGAGTCAGGATCGGGAAGGCAAAAGAACTGCTGGAGAATACGGACCTTACGGTCAGCGAGATCTGTGCGCAGACCGGCTTTAATTCCGATCAGAATTTCATTCGCGTATTCAAGAAATATGTCGGAATGACGCCGGGACAGTATAGAAAAACCGTTCTGAGGTAAGCTTTAAGCGACTTTTCACTATGCCGGCCCGTGAAAAAAGCCGAAAATGAACATTTCATCGGAAATGAACATATGTTCCGGTTTGACAATGAAGTGTGAACCGGTCAATAACACTGAAATTTAAAAAATCCCTTCCTTCGGATATATTAAAGCTGAGCCCGGGAAAAGGGCTGAAGTGAAAATAGCAGAGGAGAGGACACCATGAAAAAGATGAAAAGAATTGCAGCGCTCCTGATGGCAGCGGTCATGACGATCGGCGCTTCGCAGATGGCCATGGCAGATCAGGGGAACGGGGATATTTCCCTCATCAGCCTTTCGATCACCACAGCAGTGCAGGATGGCAGGAACATTCCGTTCTACTCAAACGTGACGGACTATACCTATAATGTACAGTCTGACTGCTACGGCGTAAAGGTAACAGCAGTTGCACCGGCAGGTGCATCTCTTACGATCAATGGAGATGAAGCAATCTCCGGACAGGGCAAGATCGTTTCCATTGACGGCAGCTATGCAAACTATGATATTGAGCTTGTAACCCCGATCCCGGTAGTCGTTTCCAAGGACGGACTCAGCAAGACCTACACCATCAACGTCGTCAGAGACTGCGATACCTGGGCTTACAACCTGTTTACACCGGGAACCTATTTTGATGCAGAGAACAATGTAAATATTCCGTATGAGCTCTACGTACCGAGCAACTACGATCCGTCAAAGCAGTATCCGATCGTATTTGCACTCCATGGCTCGGGCCAGAGAACACAGACTGTAGATATGGTCCTGAAGAGATATCAGATGGCAACAGTCTGGGCAAAGGATTCCGAGGCCGGACATAACCAGTGCATCGTACTGGCTCCGCAGTGCTCCATGACTGCTGATAAGACCAGCACAGACAACTGGACCACACTGATGGGCTACAGAGGCGGTACAGCACCGAATTCTTTTGACGGCATGCCTTACCTCTACGGCGCTTATAACCTTCTGCAGAAGGTCATGAACGAGTATTCCGTAGACAGAAGCAGAGTCTACATGACCGGTCTTTCCGCAGGCGGCTTCGGTACCTATACCCTTGCAATCGAGCATCCGGAAGTATTTGCAGCAATCGCTCCGGACGCAGCAGGTGCAGATCCGTCCAAGGTCGGTGCCCTCAGAGGTATTCCGATGTGGATCTTCCAGGCAGCAGACGACCCGACAGTCAAGCCGGATGAGTATTACTATCCGACGATCCAGGCGCTTACGGCAGCAGGCATTTCCTTCAGGACAACACTTTATGCTCCGGGTACCGTATTCGGAACCTCCGCGCATTTCTCCTGGGTACCGATGTATGCCGACAAGGGCTTCAGAGACTGGATGTTTGCACAGAGAAAAATGCAGTAATGCACACGGCGAAATGCCAATGTAAAAGGACGATCCGGCAGATGACATTGCCGGCATAGTTCCTCCTGTGATAGATGGAAAAGAAAACAGGCCGTAACGGTTATGGGATGCTGGAATATGCAGCATATCTATACCGGACGGCCTGTTTTCCTGTATATCTTATTGGTATCAGTATTATTAAGTATTAGTATTATTAAGTATTAGTATTATTATCTGTTGGTTTTATTATCAGAATGATGGAGAGGACAGAGAAAAATAGTTGAATCGTCAGATGTGGTTGTTCTTTTTTTGCCGGAAAACGTGGTTCGGACAGAGAATAGTTATTAAATCGATTGATGTGGTTGTCCTTTTAAATCCTTGAGCGGCAAAAAGGACGGAGAAAAATGATGAAATGTTAAAATGTGGGTGTCTATTTTGAACCTTGAGAGCTAAAAAGGACGGAGAAAAATATGAAGGAGCCTGGATGTGGCAGTTCGATCAGGACATCAAGGATTCAAAAGGACAGAGAAAATTGAGAGAAAATCAGGCTGTGGTCGTTCACACCGGATATCAGCGCTTTGAAGAACTGTGGCATGCAAAAAATCTGATTGCAAAACAGCAGAAATTGATCCGCCGAGATATATCCGCCGAGATATTATCCGCCGAGATATATCCGCCGAGATATTATCCGCCGAGATATATCCGCCGAGATAGATCTGCCGAAATTGATCCACAAATCAACCGCAATATATCCAACTACTTGAAAAATGGAGATGAAAAGGTTATAATAAGGATAAGCAGAGGACAAACAGAGAAAGATGCCGAAAGGAGCCCGCTTATGACGATAGATGAAATGAGAAAGCGAAAGACAGAACTCGGATATTCTTATAAGGAACTGTCAGCGCTGACCGGTCTGCCGCTCGGGACGCTGCAGAAGGTTCTGGGCGGCATCACGGAACGCCCGCGCAGGGAAACGATCGAGAAGCTGGAACGGATACTGGGCACGGGTTATCATTTTCATGGAGTTCCGGAGTTTTTGCTGTGTGATTCCGGGCGGCCTGTTTATAACCGGCAGAAGGAATATACGGTAGATGATTATTATGCACTTCCGGATGACTGCAGGGCAGAACTGATCGACGGGGTTTTTTATGATATGGCGACACCGGCAGTCCAGCATCAGGTAGCCGCCGGAGAAATTTATTTCCAGCTGCTCTCTTTTCAGAAGAAAAAGAAGACCCGCTGTTTTCCGTACATTTCGCCGATCAGCGTCCAGCTGGACAGAGATAATAAGACAATGGTGGAACCGGATGTTGTGATCCTCTGCGATCCGTCAAAGCTGATCAAACGATGTATTTACGGAGCTCCGGATCTGGTTGTTGAGATTCTGTCGCCCTCTACCCGCAAAAAGGACATGAGCCTGAAGCTGAAGAAATATACCGATGCAGGCGTGCGGGAATACTGGCTTGTGGATACGGACAGAAAACAGGTCGTTGTTTATGACCTTGAGCATGAGGATCTCCCGGTCATTTATACCTTTACTGATGATATACCCGTCCTGGTCTGGGGAGGGGAATGCAGAGTAAATCTGCGGGAGATCATACCGGAAATCGATGCGATTCCGGATGGCCCGCCGGCTGAGAAAGATAAGATTCAGAACTGAAAAACCAAAATCAGAAACAAGGTCTTAGTGCCGCTCCGGGAACAGGATCAGCTCCGAGTTCTTTTCCAGAAGTGCCTCCGGGATATGGCTCGCGATGACAGCGGTCCGGCCGTCAATGTGATTCAGGAGATAACTGACGGTCATGGCAGCCGAAAACATATCGAGCCCGGTAAAAGGCTCATCAAGAAGTAAAAGCTCCGACGGATGCAGCACAGCGCGGACGATTGCCGTGCGGCGCTTCATTCCCCCGCTTAAGGTTCCTGCGGTCTTTCCGGCACAGCCGGGAAGGCCGATTTCATTTAAATGGGCTTCGATGAGTGCGGGATCAGCCTTCCCCGGAATCATGAGCGCAATGTTTTCCAGGACGGTAAGATTTTCGATCAGGCGGTCTTCCTGGAATACGGCACTGATGTCAGCCGGTACGCCGGAAATACTTCCGCCATCCGGCTTTTCCAGCCCCATCAGCATCCGCAGCAGAGTCGTCTTTCCGGAACCGGAGGGCTCTGACAGACGATAGATATGACCGCTTTGCAGCGTAAGGGAAAACCGGCTGAAGACGGTTTTGTTTCCATAGCTTTTTGAGATTTCATGAAGAATAATGTCAGTCATAACAGAGTCACGGAATGAGCTTTTTCAGCAGTGCAGTAAAGAGTTTTTCGAACAGGACGCTTAAGACCACCAGGATCAGCGTCCACGCGAATAAATCGTCCGTATCCAGCCAGATCTTGGATTGATAAATCATTTTACCGACTGAAAGCGGCGGCGTACCGATGATTTCTGCAGCAACGCCTGCCTTCCAGGCCATACCGGCCGTGACGCTTGCCGCTGACACCAGATAAGGCCGGATCTGGGGTAAGACGATATAGCGGAGCTTCCTGCCGGCCGGGAGACGGAAGACCTGTGCCAGCTCCAGCATGCGGCGGTCGACATTTTTGAGTCCGGTCAGGACATTGTTGTAGATAACCGGAAAAACAACGAGAAACGATATCAGGACAGACAGATTTCTTGAAGAGACCCAGATCAGAAAGATCACGACCATGGATGCAACGGGGACCGAACGGAAACAGGTGACCCAGGGCCATAGCAGCATTTCGATCACAGAAAAACGCGCTGCAAGGAAAGCAAGCAGGATCCCGGAGCACAGGGCCAGCAGATATCCCCCTGCTATGTGGGAGATGGTGAATAAAAGTATACGGAAGAATCCCTCCTCCCGCCAGATGGTGCCGAGACGAAGCAGTACATCCAGCGGAGAGGAAAGCAAAATAGAGCTGCTGACCAGCATGGATGCGGCCTGCCAGATGAGCAGCGCAAGCAGAATCGGCACAGCCTTTTCCCAAAAGGTCCGAAAGCTCACGCTCTTGCCCGGAACCTTTTCTCCGGAAGTATCATGACTGGCAGCCGGGACAATCTGATTTTTGTTATCCTGAATTTCATTCATAAGAAGCAGAAAACATCTATGGATCGTGCAACGGGAAAGGTAACTGTTCAGGACCTTCCGGGACACAGGGGAAGAAGAAATCCGGGCAGCAGGATAAAACCGCCGCCCGGATCTTTCTGTCAGTTGATTCCGTAATAGAAGTCGTCGCCGGGCATTGAGCCGCCGACAGCTTCCGCCTTCTGGTCAAAAATGACCTGAAGGAAGCCCTCAAGGGCAGTTTTCATTTCATCGCCTGTCAGGCAGACAATGTGGCATTTCGGAAGCGCCTTCTGTGCAAGCGGCGCCTTTGCAACGATGCCGTATTTTGCAGTCAGCTCTGCAACGCCTTCGACATTTTCAGAAGTATAGGCTGCAGATGCCGCATATTCCCTGAGGAAGGTCTCGACCAGCTCCGGATGCTCTTTGGCAAATGCTGTCCGCACGACAGTTACGCCTGTCGTGATCTCGCAGCCTGTATCGTGCGCAGCCCAGGCGTCGTTAAGATCCTGGACGATCCTTAAGTTTTCGATCTGGGACATGGCGGCGGTTGCAAACGGCTGCGGAAGAACCGCGATCGCGCCTTCGGATTCCTTGAGATAAGACAGTGCCTCCGTCGTATCGGCGCACCACTGGATCTCAAGATCCTTGTCCGGATCGATCCCGTTTTCTTTCAGCAGATAGCGGATCACATATTCGGGAACTGCGCCCTGCCCTGTTGCATAGAGCTTTTTGCCCGCCAGATCCTGAATGCCGGAGACAGTATCGCCTTTTTCCAGAAGGTTCAGGACGCCGAGCGTATTGACTGCCAGAACCTGAATGCCGCCCTTGGTCTTGCTGTACAGAGTCGCGGCAAGGTTGGCCGGAACGGCTGCGATATCCAGCTCACCCTGGGCGAGCGGGGTCACCATAGCGGATGCCTCTGTCGCCAGATCGGCAAACTGATAGGATATTTCCGTACTGCCCGCTTCGGCATCGCTCATGAGCTTTGCCATGCCCATAGCAGTCGGGCCGCTCATAGCGCCGACACGGACCGTCGTTTCGTCCGTATCTGCCGCAGTCTGTGCTCCCGTATCTTCGCCGTTATGAGGCGTGTCGGCGGTTTCGACCGCCGGGACTGTTGATTCTGCAGGTGCCTGTGATTTCGCAGAGTCAGCAGCCGACTCCTCCGGCGCCGCACCTACCTCTGCGGTCTGGGCCTCCGTCTGTACCGCAGCGGTCGTCTGTGAGGCTGTTGTCTGCTTCTCGGTCTGACCGGAGCAGCCCGTGATCAGGGCAGACAGCACCAGTAAAGAACTCATAAGAAATGCAATTTTTCTTTTCATAACGATCCCTCCTTTGAAAGATACGGACTCTTTGTCCTCAATACCATATCTTTATTAACTCTCTGCTTCAACTTCCGCAGGTGCTGCAAGATCGCGTTCTTCCAGAGAGGCTAGGAGATCCTGGTATCTGTTTGTGTTGGAGTGAGCGTTGGTAGCACGCTTTTGCTGGGCAAGATTGGCTGCTCTCGATTTGGCGATCGGCTGGATGGTGCCCACGCCGGCAATGCAGCCGCCCGGACAGGCCATGCCCTCGAGCAGATAGCCGTTGTATTTGCCGGCTTTGGCTGCGGTCAGCAGCTTGCGGCATTCCTCGAGGCCTTCGGCGCTTGCGACATTGACCTCTTTGTCCGGATATACTTCTTTAATATAATTGACAACAGCATTGGCAACGCCTCCGCTGATGGCAAATCCGCGTCCGTCTCCGCTGGCGCCATGCATGACGTCCATTTCGGGCAGTTCTTTAAAATCGATATTTTTCGCTTCAAACATGCCCATGACTTCTTCAAAGGTCAGGACAAAATCGACATCGCTCCGGATGGAGTGACGGCTGGCCTCAAGCTTCTTGGCGGAACAAGGTCCGATGAAGGCGACCCTGCAGCCGGGATGCGTTTTCTTGATCAGCCGCCCGGTCAGTACCATCGGGGTCAGCGCCATGGAAATGCACTTTGCCTGCTCCGGGAAAAGCTTTTTGGCCATGACGGACCAGGCAGGGCAGCAGGAGGTCGCCATAAAGGGCAGCTTCTCAGGAACCTCTTCCATAAAGTCCTTGGCCTCCATGATCGTGCAGAGATCCGCGCCGATCGCGACCTCTACGGCATCCTCAAAGCCCAGGGCCTTGAAGGCGGAACGAATCTTATTGGTCGGCATGTCATTGCCGTACTGTCCGGTAACTGCCGGTGCGAGCGCCGCATAGACCGGCACGCCGCTCTTGATGGCCTGAATGACCTGGAAGATCTGCGCCTTGTCGGAAATTGCGCCGAAGGGGCAGTTTGCCAGGCACATGCCGCAGGAAACGCACTTCTTCTGATCAATTTCGGCTCTGCCGTACTCATCGGAGCCGATGGCCTTCATACCGCAGGCATCCGCACACGGACGGACCTGCCTGACGATCGCGTGATAGGAACAGGCCTCTATGCATCTGCCGCACTTGATGCATGCATCCTGGTCAATGTAGGACTTCCGCTCCCTGTTGTCGAATTTGACAGCATCCTTCGGGCACACAGCCTGGCAGGATCTTGCAAGACAGCCCTGGCAGAGCTCCGTCACATGGACTACATTGTCCGGACAGGCGTGACAGGCGAATTTGATAACGTCGATCAGCGGCGGCTGGTAATACTTCTCCGGTTTGAGCGCTTCTTCCACGCCCTGTGAGACGGCGCCCATTTCATTGGCCGATCTTAAAGGCAGTCCCATTGCAAGACGCATACGCTCCCTGACGATCGCTCTGTCAAGGAAAACGTCGGCCCTGTAGTTGGAGACCTCTCCCGGAATGATCTCATAGGGGATCTGTTCCAGACGGCGCTTTATGTTATCCGGATCTTTGTCATCATATTCATATGAAAGTCTGGCTATTTCCTTGTAGACGTCCTTTCTGGCGTCCACGACATTGGTGTGTATTCCTCGCATTGATTACCCCTTTTCCTTTTCTGACAGGCGGAAAGCACCATTTCCATGACGCTTTCCGGCCGTTGTATTCTGGATTTATTCTATCATTAACTCCAGATACTTTCCACCTAAACTCCATGCCAACCTCTTTGGCGCGACGCATACATGAGCTAACGCACACATGGAATGAGCGCTCGTTACAACTCGCTGCATTCTATAGTGAAAGTAACGCATCCGGCCGGTCCCCCGTGATGCCGCAAAATCAAAAGTTAGCCAGCACTAACAAAAATCACTAAAAAATAGTCTGTTAAATCATAGACATTTATTGTTTTTGCACAAAAATCATTTTATATTTAATATATCTCGATATTATCAAAACTATATTTGCCGGAAGGCGAGAGCCGGCAGTGTTGTTGTAATTCATAACTGTTCAGTAATAGCTTTGTAGCGTGCAAGGGGTGATCATATGAGTCGTTTGAATGTAAAAACACCAAGTAAAGCCCAGGCGATCGTTGACCAGATGTACCGCAACATGGAGCATCGCATCGCGGCCAGCCCGCCTGGTCTGTGCCCGGTTGATATGGCACTGAATTTCCTAAGCATGTGTCAGGCCCAGACCTGCGGAAAATGTGTGCCGTGCAGGATCGGTCTCGAACAGCTTAATGAAATGCTGCAGGAGATCCTGGAAGGAGAGCCGGATCCTTCTATTCTTGTAAGAATCGAGGAAACTGCCCAGGTCATTGTCAATACCGCTGACTGCGCGATCGGTATTGACGCGGCCCAGCTTGTACTGATGGGCCTGAAGGGCTTTAAGGATGACTATGAGGAGCATGTCTACCATCACAGGTGTCTCGGCAGCCTGAAGAACCCCGTTCCCTGCGTGGCGCTCTGTCCCGCGGGAGTCGACATTCCCGGATATATCGCGCTTGTGCATGAGGGCAGGTGCGCGGATGCAGTGCGCCTGATCCGAAAGGACAATCCGTTCCCGTCAGCCTGCGCTTATATCTGCGAGCATCCGTGCGAGGCGAGATGCCGCAGAAACATGGTAGATGATCCGCTGAACATCAGGGGACTGAAGAAATATGCGGTAGATCATGCGGGCAATGTTCCGCAGCCGAAGTGCGCGAAGCCCACGGGACGCAGCATTGCGGTCGTCGGAGGAGGCCCCGGCGGACTGTCGGCAGCATATTTCCTGACACTGATGGGACACAAGGTCACCGTTTTCGAAAGACATAAAAAGCTCGGCGGCATGATGCGCTACGGCATTCCGAACTACCGGCTGCCACGCACGGTGCTTGACGAAGAGATCGAGTCCATTCTGTCGCTCGGCATTGAGGTCCATACAAATGTCAACATCGGTACGGATGTGACCTTCGATGAACTCAAGCGCAGCTATGACTGTCTGTATCTTTCCATCGGCGCGCAGACCGATAAAAAGACCGGTATTGAAGGAGAAGACGCGGAGGGCGTTATCTCCGCCGTAGAAATGCTCAGAAGTATCGGAGACGATGAGCCGATCGATTTTTCCGGCAAACAGATCGTGGTCATCGGCGGCGGCAATGTTGCAATGGACGTGACCCGCAGCGCGATCCGTCTCGGCGCGTCCAAGGTCACCTGCGTCTACCGCAGAAGACAGGAGGATATGACGGCACTGGCAGAGGAAGTAGAAGGCGCGATCGCAGAAGGTGCGGAGGTCAGCTCACTTGAAGCGCCCGTACGGATCGAAACAAATGAAGAAGGCCGGGCGGTCGCACTCTGGACACAGCCGCAGATCATCGGTGAGATCGACAGGACCACAGGCCGGCCGAAGCCTGATGTGGCAGATGTCCCGGAACGCCGTATCCCCGCAGATATCATTATTATCGCGGTCGGCCAGGGCATACATTCCGCAAGCTTTGAGCAGGGCGGCGTCAAGATCCAGCGGGGCGGCGCATTCCTGGCAGAGTCCAATACACAGCTTCCGTATCTGGAAGGCGTATTTGCAGGCGGCGACTGCGTGACGGGCCCCGCAACGGTCATCCGTGCGATCGCTGCAGGCAAGGCTGCTGCAGCTAACATTGACGAATATCTCGGATTCCATCATGAGATCACGACGGACGTTCAGCTTCCGGCACCGGTATTTAAGGATCTGAGAGCAAGAGGACGCATTAACATTTCCGAAAGAGACGCAATGGAACGAAAAGGTGACTTTGAGTGTATCGAATGCGGATATACGGATGAAGAGGCATTTAAGGAATCGGGAAGATGCCTGCGCTGCGATCACTTCGGATTCGGTAATTTCAGGGGAGGACGTGTTGAGAAATGGTAAGCTTTACAATTAACGGAAAACAGCTGCGGGCTCCCGAAGGCACGACCATTCTGGAAGCCGCTGAAAAGAACAATATCCCGATCCCGCATCTCTGCTATCTGAAGGATATCAATGAAATCGCAGCCTGCAGGATGTGTATCGTGGAGGTCGAAGGCACGGAGCGTTATCAGCCGGCCTGCAATACGGAAGTGGCGGAAGGCATGGTGATCCGGACCAATTCACCGGGTGTGCGTCTGGCGAGAAAGACCAATCTGCGTCTGATCCTTTCCCAGCACAATTCCACCTGCACGACCTGTGTCAGGAGTAATAACTGCGAGCTTCAGAAACTGTCATACGACCTGAATATCCACTATCAGCCGTATAACGTGAAGCCCGAGAAATCCAAGATCGACTTAAGCGTTCCGATCGTCCGCGAGGCCAGCAAGTGCATTAAGTGCATGCGATGCATCCAGGTCTGCGATAAGATCCAGGGCATGCATATCTGGGATCTGGCAGGAACCGGTTCCCGTACGACGATCGACGTCAGCTACAGCAGGAGACTCAAGGACACCGACTGCACCTTCTGCGGACAGTGCGTGACGCATTGCCCGACCGGTGCGCTGACTGTCCGTGATGACACAGTCAAGGTGCTGTATGCATTGGCAGATCCGGAAATCACGACCGTCGTACAGATCGCGCCCGCGGTCAGGGTCGCCTGGGCGGAAAGCTTCGGACTCAGCAAGCGCTACGCAACTGCAGGCAGGATGGTGGCAGGCCTGAAGAGCCTCGGCTTTGATTATGTCTTTGATACCAACTTCACGGCTGACCTGACTATCATGGAGGAAGGCAGCGAGTTTGTGCACAGATTTACGCATAAGGGCAAATACCGCTGGCCGATGTTTACCAGCTGCTGTCCGGGGTGGGTGAGCTTTATCAAATCCCAGTACCCGTCTTATGTGGACTGCCTGTCTACGGCAAAGTCTCCGCAGCAGATGTTCGGTCCGATCGCGAAGACCTATTTTGCGGAGAAGATGGGCATTGATCCGCACAAGATGTTTGTAGTATCCGTTATGCCATGTTCCGCAAAGAAGGCGGAGCGCGAGCTGCCGGGCATGGATTCGGCATGCGGCGATCCGGATGTGGATGTGGTTCTTACGACCAGAGAGCTCTGCCGTCTGTTCCGGAGCGACTGCATTGTACCGAGCGAGCTTGGAGAGATGCCGTTTGATTCGCCGCTTGGCAGCAGTACCGGCGCGGCTGTGATCTTCGGCGCGACCGGCGGCGTTATGGATGCGGCTCTGCGAAGCGCTTATTATCTCGTGACCGGCAATAACCCGGATCCGGATGCATTTGCGGCGGTCAGGGTCAATAAGCCCTGGAAGGAAGCGGTCTTCAGCATTCCGAAAGCAGGAGATGTGAAGGTTGCGGTCGTCAGCGGCCTGTCAAATACCAGAGAACTGATGGAGGCGATCGATAACGGTGAGGTCGATTATGATTTCGTCGAAGTCATGGCCTGTCCGGGCGGATGCGCGGGCGGCGGCGGACAGCCGATCCATGAAGGCCAGGAGCGCGCTGCCGACAGAGGCGCAATGCTCTGGGATCTGGATAAGAAGTGTGAGATCAGGTATTCGCATGAGAATCCGGAGATCCAGGAACTCTATCATACCTACCTGAAGAAGCCGCTTGGCGAGAAGTCACATCATTTGCTTCATGTGGAGCATAAGGTGGAGAGGAAAAATTAATGATCCGCAGCTAACGGAATTTCAGGCTTGATTAAGCCCAACGGATTGCTTCGCTTCTTCGAAGCTTCCGCAATCCTGCATGCATTCGCAAATCGCTCTGCTCCTGAAGTCGCCGAGCTTTTTTGCTCATGCATGTTTGCGTCGCGAAAGCGCACCCATCCATGAAGGCAAGCCTTCAGTCTGTGTACGCTTTGCGACAGGGCTTAATCATTCAATTTCCATTCGAGGAGCCTTGGCAAAAGCCGGGGCTCCTTTTGTGTCCGATAAAACTAGAATTTTATCTTTTCGGAAATCCTTATCTGACAGGCATTTTGGAAGCCGGTTTTAGAGAGCAGCCGCGGGAAGCGGCGGAAAATATCTATTTTCCGACATTTACGGAATGGAAGTAAAAATCGCACAAAAAGTGGAAAACGGGTGTGCACGATAACAATAGGTAAGATAGCTGGTAGAAAAGGACCGTTCTTTGGAACGGCCTTTTTATTTCAATTGCATGAATTTATGATGCACTTGATTTTATTGCAACATTATATTACACTTGCATTACAAACAAATGCAGTTATTGGAGGCATTACTATGGCAAATGGATTACTTCAGCTTCGGATAGATGATACGCTGCGGCAGGAGGCCGCTGATATTTACGCACAGCTCGGTTTGGATCTGCCTACCGCGATCCGCATGTTCCTGACACGTTCGGTGCAGGTCCGCGGAATTCCTTTCAGTATGCTTCTTCCGGACGAGGATTACAAAGCAACCGCGGCGATTGCTGCCATGAAACGGATGAGCAGGGATGCTGAAAAGGCCGGGGTTTCAGATATGACATTAGAGGAAATCAACGCAGAGATTGCAGCGGCAAGGAGCGGGAATAACAGATGAAGCTTTATGCAGTGATTGACACCAATGTTTTGGTTTCGGCGCTGCTCCGGTGGGATTCTGTTCCCGGGGCCGTCCTGGAACAGGCCCTTGTAGGAAGCATTGTTCCTGTTTTAAGCGACGAGATCATGGATGAGTATGAAGAAGTATTGCGACGGAAAAAGTTCCCGTTTCAGGAACAGGACATCCTGGCACTGACAGAAGGCATCCGAAAAAGAGGAGTCTTTCTTGATCCCGCAAAGGTCGAGGAGAATCTTCCGGATCCTAAAGATGTGGTTTTCTATGCTGTCACGATGGAGGCAAGAAAGGGTGACGATGCATATCTTGTCACCGGCAATACGAAGCATTTCCCTTTGAAACCATTCGTGGTAACTCCACGGGAAATGCTGACAATTCTGGAAAACGGGGGAAAGCCGCTGCAGTTGGATGAAAGTAATTATTAAAGAGGAACAGAAATATGATACTATAAAAACTGCAGGACAATCATCAAAGCCGGCAGCGGGGGTATGCAAATGACATTTTTAAAAAGACAACCGGTAGTAAGACTTCTCACAGCTCTTTTACTCTGCCTGTACTGCACAGGCACTGTATTTGCAGCAGGAGGCCCGGGAGGCAGCAGCATAACAGCTCCGGGTCAGGCCGGCCCGGGAATTGCGTACGAAAGCGCAGGCTCGGTCTTCCTCGGGTCAGACCTGCATGAGGATCCTGCAGATCTGCGCAAGGCTGCAGAACAGGCGGAATATTATGTAAACAGCAATTACGGCCGGTCCGTATCAGCAGTGATCTATGCGGGAGATCTGGTGAAAAAAACACATGAGGGCAGACTCAGCGAGTTCAATGCCGCATTTGCCGAAGTCTTTCATTCGATCGATCCTGCCGGCTCTGACTGCTATTATACCTATGGCAACCATGACCGCAATGTTAAGGCGGACGGACCGAATGCCTTTATATGCAGCGCAGGCTGCAGCGGAAAGGAGTCCCCTGCGAGGACAGCAGGCGCTGTAGACCTTAACGGCTGTTTCTGGCTCTGGGGGATCGATTATTATGAAATGAAGGATGAATCATGCGCCGCGGCAGCGGCTGCTGTCTTCACTGCCTGGGCTGAGAGCCTGCCGGATGAAGACCGCAGACCGATCCTTGTCATAAGCCATATGCCCCTGCATGACCGGCGCCAGGATAATAAAGGCGCAGCGGTCTGGCTGGATGCGCTTAATGCGGCGGCACAGAAAAATGATCTTTTCTTTTTCTGGGGGCACAATCATTCAGGCTGGTCTTTTGCCGATGCACAGGCCGCTTTTCTGAAACCCGGGGCGTCGCTTACGGTTCAGGGCGCCGCCGGAGGAAGGCAGATCCTGTTCACCTATGGGATGACGGGATTTCTGGGAAAGGACGAAGGGAACTGGAGCGCTTCCACACTGACACTTTCAGGCAATGAGATCCTGATCGACCACTACACCCGGTCCGGGCATTATAATACCGAGGTGATCCCGCGCAAAGACATCCAGGCCGGCACAGGACTCGCGGCAGCATAGCCCGTGATACCTGCATGACCCTGCTTTCCGGAGCTGACGGCCGTGATGACCGACAGCATAGACGATAATATAAGAAAAAACTGACTGACAGTCTGGGCAGTCCTGATTTTACAGTGACTGCTCCGTTTCAGGCAGTTTGCAGACATCGACCCAGCCGAGATGATCGCAGGACTGTTCGAGATCCGCAATCGTAAGTCTGACCGCACTGTGATCGGTTCCGGCAGCGGGATAGACGGTTTCGTGGAGCTTCAGGCTTTCGTCGAGATAGACCTCGACGCCTGCGTTGACCCCAAAGGGACAAACGCCTCCGATATCATGTCCGATCAGAGTTTCGACCATTTCACCGGGGATCATCCTGGCCTTGCAGCCGAAACGCGCCTTATATTTCTTATTGTCAATTCTTGCCGTACCTTCCGCCAGGATCAGTACGGGTCTGTCATTCTGCAGAAAGGACAGTGTTTTCGCAATCATACCCGGCTTGCAGCCGAGTGCCTCCGCCGCCTCGGCGACAGTGGCGCTGCTGTGCTCCGGGATAATAATACGGTCTGCAAAGCCTTTCATTTCCAGATATTTCTGTGCTCTTTCCAGAGACATGGTTTTTCCTCCCGATAACGAATAGCACCTGTCATTCCAGTATCCAGGATAATCCTTTCTCAATATACTCGTTCCAGAAAAACCAGTCATGTCTTCCCGGCCCGTCTTCATATCGAAAATCAGCCTTTTCTTTTTCCAGAAAAGCACGGAACCTCTGATTACAGTCATAGAGGCTGTCTTCTGTTCCAATCGCCATGTAAATCCTGGGAAGAGGTTTTCCTGCTTTAATACATCTCCGGTACAGATACTCCGGATTCTTTTCTGATTCCAGAAGCTTTTCCGGATCTCCGAATACGTCTCTGATCATTTTTTCCGGCATCACGCCGTCCTTCCTCTTCCCGGTTTCCGCGATCTCATAGAGTGCCAGTGCCGGGGAAAGGGCAATACAGGAAGAGAAATGCTCCGGAAAGGCAAGTGCCGTATGAAGGGCGCCGAACCCGCCCATGGACAGTCCGGCAATCATCGTCGTCTCCCTGCTCTCACAGTAACCGAAAACTTTTCTGATATATTCCGGAAGTTCCTGTCCGACGAAGGATGCAAAATTCCCGCCCCGGTATCCCCGGTCCAGATAAAAAGAATTGGCCGCTGACGGCATGAAAACTGCCAGATTGTACTGAATCGCTATCTGCTGTGCCACGCCCCCGAACAGCCAGTCGGTATCGGTTCCCGTCAGTCCATGCAGGAGGATCAGCGATCCGGCCGGGCGCTGATAATGCCGGAGATCTCTTACCTCAGCCATTTCTACATCATTAGGCAGTACAAATGTAAAATTTGCGTGCTGCATAATCGTGTCTGCATGAAATTCCATTCTTCCGCTTGCCATTATTTCCTTCCTTCCCGTTACTTTACGATTGTTTTCCGCAGAAGCTCGAGCGCCGGTCTGAGATCCCTGAAATCAGCACACTTTGTCTCAAAGCATACATCCCGGTCATATCCGGCAGATGCAAAGGCCTGCAGATAGGCAAAGCATTCCGGACTGTACGCTTTTACCGGCATCACGCGGTCCCGTTCGCTGACATGAATATTCCGGATCAGGCCGATTTCATCTGCGATTAAAGCGGGATCATCCTTTGATCCGATCATATGCAGGGTATCGGGAAGAATACCGATCAGGCTGCTGCCGATCTTTCGGATGGCTTCTGCAGCCTCGGCTACCGTGAGAATGAAGTTGCATTCTGCGGGATTAAAGGGTTCGATCACCATGTCATAATGATACTTTTCAAGATACGGGAGCATGTGCTTTTGCACTCTTTCCACAAAAATCTCCATGCCTTCAGAACGGCTCATATTCTCAGGCAGGCAGCGGCTTTTTCCGCTTCCAAAGCCAATCGTCCTGACGCCAAGATCTTTTACCTTTGCGAACATATTGTCAAGATATTCTTCGATTTCCTCGCCGCTTGACTCGAAAAATCTGATTCTGGCAGGGAATAAAGAGCTTAATCCCATGGATTCGATCCCGATCTTCTGCAGGCATTCGGCAAGTCTTTTTCTCTCATCCTCACTGATGCTGTCGATCATGACTGCTGTCAGCTCCAGAAAATCAAATCCGGCTTCTTTTGCCGCCCTGTAAAAATCCGGATCTATCCTGTCTTTCGGACAGGAAAAAGATGTTGTAAACCCAAACCTCATAAAAAACCTCCGTTAATTCATTTGCGCGTTTATAAAAAAGTTCCTGACCGATTCAAATGCCGGCGCCGATCATTCTTGTCAGCAGCATATAGATGATCGTGCCGCCCAGAATACTTAAAATAGCATTTCGCCTCCAGGCCTGCAGAGCTGCGACTGCAAGGCCCGCGGCGAGCTCGGGGATCCCGAACGGCGCTGCAGTGAGCCGGACATCCTTCAGGCAGTAAACGACCAGCATTCCGATGATTGCGGGCGGCAGCACCCGGCCGAGGTAAGAGATGTAAGGCGGGATGCGTTTCCGGAAAACAAGGAAGGGAAGAAATCTGGTCAGGGCAGTCATCGCAGCCATTACAGCAACCAGGACAGCAGTATGTGCATGTTCAGGGGTCATACCGTCTCCTCCTTTCCGCGCAGTACCGTCAGCACCAGCGTGATCAGGATCATAGACGGGATCAGGAAGCTGGAAGGACCGAAAAGAAAGCGGCATAAAGCTGTGCTGCAAATGCCGGTCAGCGCAGGTCTGTGGTCTTTGTGCGTGATCCACTGCTCCGTGAAGGAGGCAATAAAGAGTGCAGTCATCGAAAATTCGATCCCCGCCGCGGAAAAGGGAAGAATTGCACCGAGAAGACTGCCCAGAACGCTGCCCGTCACCCAGTAGCTGTGATTGAAGAGGGTGACAAGAAAACGGTAGAGATCCGCATCCCCATCCGGGGGAGCCGCGCCGCTGCAGAGGAGCGAATAGGTCTCGTCTGTCAGGCCGAAGATCAGGTAAGGCTTGTATTTTCCTGCATTCTGATATCTGCCGATCATGGAAATGCTGTAGAACAGATGCCTTGCATTGACCATGAGTGTCGTCAGCATGACTGTCAGGACAGAGGCGCCACCGGAGATCAGGCCGACGCCGACATACTGCATGGAACCCGCATAAATCAGGGCGCTCATTGCAAAAGCCCACAGGACGCCGTAGCCTGCAGAGCGCAGCAGAATGCCGAAGCCGATGCCCAGTACGATATAGCCTGCCATTACAGGAAGGGATGTATAAAAAGCGAATTTAAGGGTATTTCTATTCATGGAAGTATCTTATGACCGGGCAGACTGCATTGCAAGGAAAATTTTTAAAGAGTTTACTATATGAGCTCTCAGAAAGTGGAAGATTTACGGGCGTACGAAGTACGCACGGTAAATCGGACACTTGTGAGCGCTGTGGTAGCACGTAGTGCGGAACAGCGCGCAGCTCATATGCCTGGTT
Source organism: Lachnospiraceae bacterium (assembly GCA_017460845.1). Classification (GTDB taxonomy): domain Bacteria; phylum Bacillota; class Clostridia; order Lachnospirales; family Lachnospiraceae; genus Avilachnospira. Next base: position 49,124 of record JAFUAE010000108.1, on the reverse strand, counting down.
GTGCGATTTATCGCATGAAGTTTAGATGATGAAAGGACTCTTTACTGAACAGAATTCCAGCAAAGAGTCCTTTTTTAACAGTATCTTTTGTGATCAGCCGATTCAGATGGCCAGCAGATCACTGTAAGCCTTCAGGGCACCGTCAGTCTCGTGGGCAAGTACCTTCTTTGCAAGGACCTTGCCGAGCTGTACGCCCTCCTGGTCAAAGCTGTTGAGGTTCCATACGAAGCCCTGGAACATGACCTTGTTCTCAAAGTGCGCCAGGATCGCGCCGAGCGCTTCCGGGGTCAGGCGGTCGCCGACAATGATGCTGGACGGCCTGCCGCCGGCGAAGAACTTATTCGGGTTTTCATCGTCCTTGCCGCAGGCAAAGGCCATGATCTGGGCCGCAACATTGGCGCAGAGCTTCTGCTGGCTGGTGCTTCCCTGGATCACGACGTCGCATTCCGTCTGGTTCTGTTTAAAACCGACAAACTGCAGCGGGATGATGTCCGTACCCTGATGCAGGAGCTGATAGAAGGAATGCTGGCCGTTGGTACCCGGCTCGCCGAAGATTACCGGCCCGGTCTTGTAGCTGACAGGCTGGCTGAAACGGTTGACGCTCTTGCCGTTAGACTCCATATCCAGCTGCTGCAGATGCGCCGGGAAACGGCTCAGCGCCTGGGAGTACGGAAGGACTGCGGTCGCCTCATAGCCGAGGACATTTCTCTCATATACGCCGATCAGGGCGTCGAGCAGCGCCGGATTCTTCCGGATGTCTGCATTTGTATCCAGCTTGTCTTCTGCAGCCGCGCCGTCCAGGAATCTTGCAAAGATCTCGGGGCCGAAGGCCAGGGAAAGGACTGCGCCGCCGACGGCGGAGGTGGAAGAATAACGGCCGCCGATATAGTCGTCCATAAAGAAGGCTGCAAGATAGTCGCTGCTCTTCGCAAGCGGGGAGGTCTCGCTGGTCACGGCAATCATGTGCTTTGATGCATCGAGGCCTGCATTTTTCAGCGCATCCTTGACAAAGGATTCGTTGGTCAGAGTCTCCAGCGTGGTGCCGGATTTGGATACCAGAATGAAAAGCGAATGCGCGACATCGATCGAGGCAAGTACGGAAGCCGCATCGTCAGGATCTACGTTGCTGATGAATTTTGCCTCCATCTTAAATGCGTTATTTTTCTTTGCCCAGTTCTCAAGGGCAATGTACATGGCGCGGGGACCGAGGTCGCTTCCGCCGATACCGATCTGGACGACGGTCGTGAACTTTTCGCCGGCAGCATTTGCAATTTCACCGGAGTGCACCCTGGCTGCAAACTCCGCGATCTTTGCCTGCTGCTCCGTATAAAAGGCACGCTTATCCACGCCGTCTGCCACGACTGCGTTTCCAAGCTGTCCGCGGCAGAGCTGGTGAAGGACCAGTCTTTTCTCGCCGGTGTTGATCATTGCGCCATTGAAGAGCTCGGCATATTTTTCCGTCAGCTGGGCCTCGTCAGCAAGCTCCTGCAGGACGGAGAGCACCTTATCATCCACCTTTTTGGATGCGTAGTTATACACAAGTCCTCCGGACATGGATACGCAGTATTCCGCAACACGCTTTGCACCGTTTTCTCCGGCCATAGCGGAAGCGAGGTCCACTTTGTCACCCAGTTCCATCAGTTTTGAATATGTTTTCAATTCATCAAAATTCTTCCAGGAAACCATTCTTTTATCCCCTTTCTTTTATATACGGAATCATTTAGAATATACTAAACTCGCGATTGAATTTCAATTGCAACCGTGCTGCCGGCTGAATTACAGCAGGCGGAAAGTTACTGTCAGGCCGGGTGCCACTGCCTGATAATGTCGGAATACGATCAAATGAGGTGAAATGTATGACCTTTCCTAAAATGCTGATGATCACGGGGATCATTCTGTTGAGTCTGTCTACCGGATATTTTCCCGGAAAAAAGAAAATAGCCGCGCTGGTCGCGCTGGGAGTGCTCTGCGCTTTCTATGTTGTCGTTTTTCTGGCGGAATAATTGTTAAAATGTTATAAATCTTCGTTTCCTATTTGATATTGATTTGGAAATATAGTAGAATATCCTTACAAATGCAGCTTGCATGAATATTTTTGTTTTTGAGGAGGAATTGCACCAATGGGAAATTATTTCGAGAGAGTCATGGCTCAGACTCCCACCAACTTCTGGATCAACAATGTCACCCGCGAAGAAGCTCAGAAGGCTCTTGATATGGGCGCTGTAGGCTGCACCCAGAACCCGAGTTATACATGGAAGATGCTGATCAGCGAGTCCGATGGCGATTATGCTAAGGATCTTCTCAGAAAGATTCTTGCGGACGAGCCGGATGATACGATGGCAGAAGTTAAGCTTCAGCGTGAGCTGGTTGCTAAGGTTGCGGAAGTTTACATGCCTCTCTATGAGAGCTCTCATCATACACAGGGCTACGTAAGTATTCAGGGCGATCCTTTCCATGAGGATTGCGAGACGATCGTTAAGTGTGCACGTTACAACAGAGAAGTATCTCCTAACATCATGGCTAAGGTTCCGGTTACTCCGGAAGGCCTTAAGGCTATTGAGATCCTTCTTGCTGAGGGAACCCCGATCAATGCTACAGAGTGTATGGCAGTACGCCAGGTTCTGGACCTCTGCGAGGTTTATGAGCGTGTAGCAAAGAACATGGAGAACCCGCCGATCTGCTACTTCAGCCTGATCACAGGTATCTTTGATGAGTATCTTGCTAAGTATGTCAAGGAGAAGGGCATCGAGATCAGCCCGGACGTTCTCTGGCAGGCAGGATTCTCCGTAGCAAAGAAGGTTCATCAGATCGTTGCAGAGAGAAAGTACAATGTCGGCTTCATCGGCGGCGGCGCAAGAGGTCTTCACCACTTCACCGAGATGGTTGGCGCTAATGCAAGCATCACCATCAACTGGAAGGGAACCGCTGACAAGCTGCTTGAGCAGAATGCAGTCGTAGTTGACAGATTCTGCGCACCGACTCCGCTTTCCGTAATTGACGAGCTTACCGAGAAGATCGATGTCTACAGAAAAGCATACTATATCAATGCAATCGATCCGTCAGAGTATGAGGAGTATGGTCCGGTCGTTCTGTTCAGAACAAGCTTCGAGGATGCATGGGGCAATGCTCTTAAGCTGATCGCAGATATGAGAAAGAACGGCTGATCCTGAAGAAGGAACACCACAATATACGATTAAAAACATGGAGGGCTGCCGCAGGTGCGGCGGCCCTCTTTACGATGGAAGCCATAAAATGAAAAGACATCATAAATACTTTATTATCGCGGCTGCATTACTGATGATGACGCTTGCTGCATGCGGCGCCTCCGGAGCGGCAGCACAGACGACAGCAGCGCAGACAACAGCAGCACAGACAACAGCAGCACAGACGACGCCGGTGCAGACGACAGCGGCCCAGACAACAGCGGCGCAGACAGAAGCGGAAGCGCAGACAGAGACAGCTGCAGCTTCACTGGCGGCTGAAACGGATGCAGCGGCAGAGGGATCTGAGGCCGGGCAGGAAACACAGACAGGTGTAACGATCGGACCTGACGGCGTAAAGCTGTCTGACGATTCCTCCGGGTTTGTACTGCTCAGCGAGGCGGTTCCGGATGTGATCCTGGAGATCCGCTATTATTCCACCTATAATTTTGTCGGGGAGCGGATCGACGGCTATGAGGAGCCGCTGGCCTTTTTGACAAAGGAAGCAGCAGCCGCACTGAAGGAAGTCAGCGATGACCTGATGGAAAAAGGATACCGCCTGAAGATCTTTGATGCGTACCGTCCGCAGAAGGCAGTCACGCATTTCATGAACTGGGCGCTGGATCCGGATGACACCCGCATGAAGGAATATTTCTATCCGGAACTGGAGAAGGATGTCCTCTTTCCGCAGGGATATATCGCGGAGCACTCCGGCCACAGCCGCGGCAGTACCGTGGATCTGACCCTGTTTGATATGAAAAAGGAAAAAGAAGTGGACATGGGCGGAACCTTCGATTATTTCGGAGAGCTCAGCCATCCGGATTATATGGACATTACGAAGGAACAGTATGACAACCGCATGATCCTGCGGGAAGCCATGACAGCACACGGCTTCCGGCCGCTGGTTGAAGAATGGTGGCATTTTACCCTTGAAAATGAACCCTATCCGGATACCTACTTTACATTCCCCGTAAACAGTAATTCGATAGAGGCCGATTCCGGCGGCGAGCTTTCAAATGCTGCCTGATGACCTGCGACAGGGCCGCTGTATTGATAGAAGAAAAATGGAAACGAAAAAAGCACCCCGACGGGGTGCTTTCTTCGAAGGGTGTTTTAGAAAGGTTTGTTTTTTAAGGGAATCATCTAATATCTTTTCTCTCTCTCGTTTACGCCTATATCATATCGGGAATTTGTGACTTCAATGTGTCCTAACAATAAAATAAAAATAAAATATATTAAAATGTGATAAAGTAAAACGTAACAAAACAATCCTGAACAGTATAAATAAATTAGGGAACCTACGATGACAAAGCATAGGGAAGGAAAAGTATATCTGGTCGGCGCCGGATGCGGAGAGGCCGGTCTGATCACGGTCAGGGGTGCAGAGCTGCTTAAGGCCTGCGATGCAGTCGTATATGACGATCTGATCGATAACAGCCTGATGGATCTGGTTTCGCCGGAAGCGATAAAAATCTATATGGGCAAACGGCGCGGCAGTCACAGTGCGCCGCAGGAGGAAATCTGCAGTACGCTGATCGAACTTGCATCCCGCGGTCTTTGCGTTGTGCGTCTCAAGGGCGGTGATCCGCTTGTCTTCGGACGCGGCGGGGAAGAAATGCTTGCACTTTTGAAAGCCGGTATTGAAGCTGAAATCGTGCCCGGCATATCCTCCTGCATCGCAGTTCCGGCGGAGGCCGGCATTCCGGTCACCCATCGCGGCGTCAGCAGGAGCTTCCATGTGGTTACCGCACACACAGGCGGTCCGGATGGAGGTATACCGGAGGATCTAGAGAAGCTTGCGGCGGTTAACGGCACCATAGTGATCCTGATGGGACTCCGGCAGATCAATGAAATCGCGGCCCGCCTGATAGCGGCAGGTATGGACCCGGGCACGCCGGCAGCAGTGATTTCGGGAAAAATGACAGGTCATTTTGCAGATGTCCGGGCACCGCTCGGAGAAATTGCGGAGAGGACGAAAGCCGCAGGCGTTCAGGCCCCTGCGGTCATCGTGATCGGAGAGACGGCCGCAATGGATCTGTATCAGGGGGCAGGCCCGGAAGCCGGAAAAATCAGCCATAGTGATCCCGGAGCTCTGAAAAACGGCGAAGCTCCTCTCCGAAGCATGAAAATTGCCCTTACCGGGACAGACAGCATTCAAAAAAAGCTGAAGGCCATGCTGAAAAGCCTTGGAGCACAGGTATATTCCGCAGAACGCTCCGTTATTGAGCCGGTCGCGGTGCCGGAAAGCGGGTTTGATGAAATATGTGACGGGCAGCCGCACTGGATCGTTTTTACCAGTGAGAATGGCGTAAAATGCTTCTTCCGCCAATATCTGGAAGCCTGTCAAAGCAGGAAAATACCGGAAGACCGGGAAAACCGGAGAGTCTCGAGAGACTTAAGGAGCCTGGCGGCCTGCCGCTTTGCCGTCATCGGAAAAGCCACCGGCCGGGCGCTTATGGAAGCGGGCTTTCATGCAGATCTGTGCCCGGAGCATTATACCGGGGAAAAGCTGGCGGAAGCGCTGCTTGCGGATCAGAACGGCATACAGGACGTCTGGCTGTTCCGGTCGGCAATCGGCAATCCGGAAACCGCAAGTCTCCTTTCAGAAAAATTCAGCGTAAAAGATGTGCCGGTCTACCGGCTGCGTCCGGAAGCGGACAGGGAAAACTACATCCGGAGACAGCTGGAGAATACGGATTATCTGGTATTTTCGAGCGGGAGCGGTGCAGAGTATTTTTATGACCTTTATGGCTCCATTCCGGAAAGGATCCGCTGCATCTGTATCGGGGAAAAAACTGCGGAAATACTGAAGGAGCGCGGATGCGGAAATTACCTGGTATCCGGGGAAATCTCGGCGGAAGGCATTATCCGGACGATCCTGCAGGACGCACAGGAATGCTGACGCGGGCAAAATGCTTTCGGAGGGGCACGGTGCGGGCCGTCAGATGCTGTAGATCTGTGGAATCGCAATTCCAGGTCTTATGGCGCAGGATAGCCGTAGAAAAATGCGTGCTTAGCATTTTTCGAGGATAGACAAGCCGGAAGACCGCGTGAATTGCATTCTGCATGGTCTGGGCAGTCTGACGGCCCGCACCGTGCCCCGACGGTTCTTGTTCCTTTTTTGCTTTTCTCTTTTACATAAGAAAATTATAAGTTATAATAAATAAGATTTTTAGCATATCAGGACAAAGATAAACGACATGATACAGACAAAGGAGATGTCATATGAGTTATTTTCCGTTTTATTTTGATATAGAAGGCATGAAGGCTGTTGTGGTCGGAGGCGGACACATCGCCTGCGGCAAGGTCGACAAGCTGCTGCCTTATGGTCCGAAGATCACGGTCGTGGCTCCGTTTATCAGCGACCAGATGAGAGCGTTCAACGCGTATGAGCAGAAGATTACGATCGTGGAGCGCGGATTTGAATGGAAGGATATCGAGGATGCGGGACTTGTAATTTCAGCGACCAACAACAACGAGCTGAATCACGAAATCTCCGTATACTGCAAGGAGCATAAGATCCCGGTCAATGTTGTCGACCGTGTTGCGGACTGCTCATTTATTTTCCCCGCACTCGTCAAAAAGGGCATGCTTTCCATCGGCATTACCACAGAAGGCGCCAGCCCGAGGGCATCCGTCTATTTCAAGGACAGGATCAACGAAATCATTCCGGACAATATCGAGGCGATCCTGGAGTATCTGTATTCCATCAGGCCGATCGTCAGGGACAGTATTTCTCCGGAGACAGAGCGGGCAAATTTCTATCATCTCGTGTTTGACAGAGTTATGGCAGACGGCAAGGCGATCCCTGAGGATGAATTTCAGGAGATGGTCAGCAGCTTTGTGAAAAATCTGGAGAGCAGGGCTGACAAAACCGGCAGCGAGTTTAACTGGTAAGCTGACGGAGAAAGATTCTATATGATGAAGAAAGTATTATGTTCAGCTGCGGCCGGGGTGCTGGCTGCAGCTGTTTTCAGCTTTACGGCCCTGGCGGGCAGCTGGTACCAGGATCCTTCCCGTGCTGCAAATGCCGGCGGCGTCACGAACTGGCGCTGGCGCAGCAGCAGCGGTGCCGAACCGGCAGGTGTCTGGGTGTGGATCGACGGCAACGGGGACGGCCTTGCGGAAAGCTATTACTTCAATCCGGACGGGTATATGCTGGCGGCTCCCCTACGCCCCGACAATTATACTGTAGACGAGAACGGCGCATGGACTAAAAACGGCGTCGTACAGGCATTCCCGAACATCTGGGTGCCGGGCGGGCAGGTGGAAAAAGCGGATTCTGTCCATGAAGTACCGGCAAATGCGATCAATCCGCTGCAGAACGGATTCAGCGAAGAAAACGCGACACATTCGGATATTTCTGACGAAGAAGCCTATCGCAGGCTGATGGTGATCAGAAGCAAGTATCCGGACGGAACACCCTGGGGAGAAAATGAACTCTATATTTCCGGACAGCGATACGGGTACGGCTGCGCAGCCTTTATTTTCTATGTGCAGGATTCCCTTTACGGTGCCCCCGCCAGGCCGCTGACCGACTCAAGCTTTGACATGGCGGAGCTCAGGGTCGGAGATCATATCCGGGTGCAGAATAACCGGCATTCCGTGATCGTACTTACAAAGGGCGACGGATATATCACGGTTGCGGAGGCTTCTTATTACGGCGGCGTCCACTGGGGACGGACAATGACGGAGGAGCAGCTTCGGAAGGAATTCGTATACAGGGAAACCTGTTATTGAGAAAATGTTGCTTGTACCTCGGGCATGGTATGGTATAATCATTACTTCAGAGAAGATCACAGATACGGGACCGGCGAAGAGCCGGACATTCCGGAATGAAAAGAGACATAGAAAGGAGTATTTCTGATATGGCAAATATTGATTTAACAAAGTATGGCATTACGGGAACTACGGAGATCGTTTACAATCCGTCCTACGATGCGCTTTATGAAGCGGAAAATGATCCGGCGCTGACCGGATATGACAAGGGACAGGTCAGCGAGCTCGGTGCTGTCAATGTCATGACCGGCATTTATACGGGCCGTTCCCCGAAAGATAAGTATATTGTCATGGATGAAAACTCAAAGGATACCGTCTGGTGGAACAGCGAGAGCTATCCGAACGACAACCACGAGCTGTCCCAGGAAAACTGGAAGGTCCTGAAGGACATTGCGAAGAAAGAGCTTTCAGGCAAAAAGCTTTATGTCGTGGATGCCTTCTGCGGCGCCAACAAGGATACGCGCATGGCAGTGCGCTTTATCATGGAAGTCGCATGGCAGGCACACTTTATCAAGAACATGTTCATCGTTCCGTCAGAGGAGGAGCTGAAGGACTTCACTCCAGACTTCGTCGTTTACAATGCTTCCAAGGCAAAGGTTGAGAACTATAAGGAGCTGGGCCTTAATTCCGAGACTGCAGTCGCATTCAACATTACCAGCCGCGAGCAGGTCATTATCAATACCTGGTACGGCGGAGAAATGAAGAAGGGTATGTTCTCCATGATGAACTATTACCTTCCGCTGAAGGGCATCGCTGCAATGCACTGCTCCGCAAATACCGATATGAACGGTGAGAATACGGCGATCTTCTTCGGACTTTCCGGAACCGGCAAGACAACGCTTTCCACAGACCCGAAGAGACTTCTGATCGGCGACGACGAGCACGGCTGGGATGATAACGGCGTCTTTAACTTTGAGGGCGGCTGCTACGCAAAGGTCATCAACCTCGACAAGGATTCAGAGCCGGATATCTACAATGCGATCAAGAAGAACGCGCTGCTGGAAAACGTCACCCTGGATGAAAACGGCAAAATCGACTTTGCGGATAAGAGCGTGACCGAAAATACCCGTGTGTCCTATCCGATCACACACATCGAGAAGATCGTTCAGAAGGTACGCCCGACCTCTTCCGGTCCGGCAGCAAAGAACGTGATCTTCCTTTCCGCGGATGCTTTCGGCGTACTGCCGCCGGTATCGATCCTGACTCCGGAGCAGACACAGTATTATTTCCTGTCAGGCTTTACCGCTAAGCTTGCAGGCACAGAGCGCGGCATCACCGAGCCGACCCCGACCTTCTCGGCGTGCTTCGGACAGGCGTTCCTCGAGCTTCCTCCGACAAAATATGCGCAGGAGCTTGTAAAGAGAATGGAGATGAGCGGCGCGAAGGCATATCTTGTCAATACCGGCTGGAACGGAACCGGCAAGCGTATTTCCATTAAGGATACCAGAGGCATCATCGATGCGATCCTGAACGGAGATATCAATCAGGCACCGACCAAGAAGATCCCGTACTTCAACTTTGAGGTACCGACAGAGCTGAACGGAGTGGATACCAGGATCCTTGATCCGAGAGACACTTACGCAGACGGCTCCGAATGGGACAAAAAGGCAGAGGATCTGGCCGGCCGCTTCATCAAGAATTTCAAGAAATATGAGGGCATCGAAGGCGGTGCGGAACTCACCGCTGCAGGCCCGCAGCTCTAATAGCGATTATTGTTGAAAAGAGATCCCCGTCAGCCCCCGAGACTGACGGGGATTTTAAAGCTTGGAGAAACACGGGGCTGGTCCTGCTTCAGGCAGAAGCCATGCCGGTCTTGTCCTCGCTGATAAAAAAGCAGGGATTGAAACGGTACAGCCAGACTTCGTCTCCGACCTGGTAGTCTGTTTTTTCGCTCAGGACCTTGCGGGTGATATGGCTGTTTTCGACAGTATAGTCGACATATTCCCCGTAAACGACCTTTCTCTGGATGCGGCCTTTCATGGCAAATGCCGGCGCAGCCGTGTAAAGGATCGCCAGATAATTAAGGAGATAGATCAGGATCGCGATCATAAATCCCGAGAAAGCGCCGCCCGTATGATATTCCGCAACGGTAAAGAGAATGCAGAGCGCCGCAACGAACCAGGTAAACCTGGAGTTCAGCAGCGAGGTGTGCAAAAAGAGCATATATTCTTTGTTTTGTCTGAGTTCCTTTAAAAAATTGTTTTTTCTGGTTTTTGACATTTTCCGATCCTCCTGTTCTGTGACCTGACAGCTGTATATCCTTCATTTGGGACAGCTGCTATGTTCTGCCGGACTTACCCTGCCGGCTTATCTTTGCCGTATGTCTGAAGTCTAACCCTTTTTATGTCCAATAAAACGGACAGTCAGACCTTTTCGGACCGCACCGGCGAAATTACATCAAATGGAGCTGCCATATGCTTTTTCTCAGAATCATGCTGACGGAATTTATTGCGGAGATGGGAGACAAGACCCAGCTGATGCTGCTTGCCCTGACCTCCAGATACAGGGTGAGGGATATTCTGCTCGGCACCGCGGCGGCGATCCTCTGCCTGAACGGGATCGCAGTCCTTGCAGGAGGCCTGGTCAGCAAACTGGTTCCCGAGTGGATGATCAAACTGGCAGCGGCTGCAGCATTTTTATACTTTGCCTTCACTTCACTCAAAGAAGATGACGGGGACGAAGGATCCGAGGTCAGGGGAAACGGGAGGTCGGCGGCTGTTTCCGTATTTCTGACTTTTTTTGCGGCGGAGCTCGGCGATAAGACCCAGCTGACAGCCATTACCTTCGGTGCAAATGAAGGCATGGGTGCGGCACTGACGGTCTGGCTGGCCTGTTCCACGGGCCTTTTTGCAGCCGATCTGGCAGGCGTTGCGGCAGGGATCCTGCTGAAGGACCGCTTCTCCGGAAAGACACTGAAACGGCTTGCATTCTGCATTTTTACCGGTTATGGAATACTGACGGGTTATCAGGCTTTCCAACTTCTGTTATAATTATGTGCGCGTCCGGAACGGACGGGAGGAGATATATCTGATTCAATGAACATAACGATACTGACAGCACTTTGTATTTTTATTATTACCTATGTCCTGATGTTTTCCTTTCAGAAAATCAGGCCTCATGTATCGATCGTATCTGCTCTGGTTTTTGTGATCATCGGCAGCATCGGCATACTTCCGGGATTTCAATATTCGTGGATCGATGCGATCCGCGCGGTCGACTGGAATGTGCTGATGATGATCAGCGGCACCATGGGCACGGTTTTTCTGTTTATCGATTCCGGCATGCCGGACCGTATGAGCGACCTGATCGTAGCAAGAGTGCATTCGGTCAAGATCATGGTCCTGGCGCTGTCGCTGTTTGCAGGTATTATTTCAGCCTTTGTGGATAATGTCGCGACTGTGCTGATGATCGCGCCGGTTGCGCTTTCGATCTGCAGGAGCCTCAATATTTCACCGGTTCCGGCGATCATATGCATTTCCATCTCCTCCAATCTGCAGGGAGCGGCTACCCTGGTCGGCGACACGACCTCACTTCTGCTGGCCAAGCAGGCCGGACTCGATTTTATGGATTTCTTTTTTGTAAAAGGAAAGCCCGGCATGTTCTGGGTCACGGAGGCGGGCGCGCTGGTGACCTCATTCGTCATCCTGTATATGTTCCGCGGTAATAACGCCGAGATCCATGTCGAACGCAAGACGGAGGTAAGGGATCGTGTCCCGGCGATTCTTCTGTTTTCTACCATCATTTCGCTGATCCTGGTTTCATTTATTCCTTATAAGGAAAATGCAGCGCCCGGGCAGTTTTACAAGCCCGGCATCACAAACGGTGCGATCTGCCTGTTCTTTTTCCTGATCGCGCTGGCAAATCAGGTCAATACGGACAGGACCTTTGATAAAGTCCTGAATGCGATCCAGGAGATCGATTACTATACGATCGCGCTGCTGACAGGTCTTTTTATTGTGATCGGCGGCGTTGAAAGAGCGGGACTGATCGATTATATCGGTTCGCTGCTCGCCTCATTAAGCGGAGACGGGTCCAGGGCCTCCGTGTTTCTGGTCTATACGGTCATCGTCTGGGCTTCGGTCCTGCTTTCGGCCTTTATTGATAACATCCCCTATACGGCGACAATGCTGCCTGTCGTGGCAGTCGTGGCAAAACGGCTCTCTGCGGCGGGAGGGCTTGATATCGATCCGAACCTGCTGTATTTCGGTCTGATCGTCGGCGCGACGCTCGGCGGCAACCTGACCCCGATCGGCGCTTCCGCCAATATCACCGGCATCGGCATTCTCAGAAAAGAAGGATATGAGGTAAAAACCGCCGAATTCATGAATTATTCCGTGCCCTTCACGCTGATCGCAGTCCTGACGGGATATATATTGTTATGGATCATATGGATGTAAGGGTCAGAAGCCATGATCCCATGATGAGCTTGCTCATCAGTGGGAGCACGAAGTGCGGAACAATCCGTCTTACATCATTTACGAGATTAAAAGATATGGAATTTTTTGGAATAGTAAACCCCGGCCATGAGCCGATTTATGAATATTAAGGAAAGGATGCAAGATGAACTACGCTGAGGAATCATTAAAGAAGCATTACGAGTGGAAAGGCAAGCTGGAAGTCGTCCCGCGCGCCGCAGTCAACGACAAGGAATCTCTGTCCCTGGCTTATACGCCCGGCGTTGCGCAGGCCAGCCTTGAGATCTCGAAGGACGTGAACAAGAGCTACGAACTCACCCGCCGCTGGAACATGGTCGCAGTCGTGACCGACGGTACCGCTGTTCTCGGCCTTGGTGATATCGGACCGGAAGCCGGCATGCCGGTCATGGAAGGAAAATGCGTGCTGTTCAAGGCATTTGGCGATGTCGATGCGGTCCCGCTGTGCATCCGTTCGAAGGAAGTGGATGATATCGTAAAGACAGTGGCCCTGCTCGCAGGATCCTTCGGAGGCGTGAACCTCGAGGATATTTCGGCACCGCGCTGCTTTGAGATCGAGCAGAAGCTTAAACAGATCTGTGATATTCCGATCTTCCACGATGACCAGCATGGTACGGCAGTCATTACCCTTGCCGGCCTGACCAACGCCCTCAAGGTCGTGGACAAGAAGCTGGAGGATATCAAGCTGGTAGTTAACGGTGCAGGCGCTGCAGCGACCGCGATCGTGAAGCTCCTCGTTTCCGCGGGCCTGAAAAATGTCGTGCTCTGCGACAGAAAGGGCGCGATCTATGAGGGACGTACGGAAAATATGAATCCGTTCAAGGAAGAGCTTGCCCGCATCACCAACCCGAACAGGGAGCAGGGACAGCTTGCGGACGTGATCAGGGGCGCGGATGCCTTTATCGGCGTTTCGGCTCCGGGCGTTCTGACGACGGAAATGGTAAAGACCATGAACAGGGATGCGATCGTATTCGCCTGCGCAAACCCGACGCCGGAGATCTTCCCGGACGACGCAAAGGCAGGCGGCGCAAAGGTCATCTCCACGGGCCGCAGCGATTATCCGAACCAGGTCAATAACGTACTGGCATTCCCGGGCATCTTCCGCGGCGCGCTGGATGTGCGGGCGAGCGATATCAATGATGAAATGAAGATCGCTGCGGCACATGCGATCGCAGGCCTGATCTCCGATGAAGAGCTGAATGCGGACTATATCCTCCCGGCAGCCTTCGATCCGAGAGTCAAGGACGCCGTTGCGTCTGCAGTTGCAGAAGCGGCAAGGAAGTCAGGGGTCGCACGTATTTAAAATATAAGCTCAGGACCGCATGCTCCTTAAAAAGGGGCGGCGGTCTTTCTGAAAAAGAGATAACTGTTCGGGCACCTCTTTGGCATATGTGCTTTGCCGGTGAGGCATGAGGCTGCTGCGAACAGCTTTAAGGGAGAAAAGAAATGGAATACCGTATCGAACATGATTCCATGGGCGAAGTCAGTGTGCCCGCCGACAGGTACTGGGGCGCACAGACGGAACGCAGCAGAAATAACTTCCGGATCGGCGTCGGACTGGAGACCATGCCGGAAGAGATCATCCGGGCGTTCGGCATCCTGAAGGGGGCCGCAGCGATCGCAAACAGCAGGCTGCGCCCGGAAAAGATGACGGAGGAAAAGCTAGGTGTTATCCGTCAGGCAGCGGCAGAGGTCGCCTCGGGGGACCTGATGGAGCATTTCCCGCTGGTCGTCTGGCAGACAGGCTCAGGCACCCAGTCCAACATGAACGCCAATGAGGTGATCGCGAACAGGGGCAATGAGCTCGCAGGCAGGAAGCTGCTGCATCCGAACGATGATGTCAATATGTCCCAGTCCTCCAACGATACATATCCGACAGCCATGCATATTGCGGCGGTCACGATCCTGGAGGACCGCGTAAAGCCTGCGGTGAGACAGCTGATCGCGACCTTTAAGCACCTGGAAAAGGAAAACCGCGGGATCGTCAAATCCGGCAGGACGCATCTGCAGGACGCGACCCCGATCCGTTTTTCACAGGAGATCTCCGGATGGCGGGCAAGCCTGGAAAGGGATATCCAGCTGATCGACGCCTCCCTTCCGGCACTCAGGAAGCTTGCACTCGGCGGCACTGCGGTCGGCACGGGCCTGAATGCGCCGAAGGGCTTTGACAGGGAAGTGGCGGCGGCGGTCTCGGAGCTTACCGGCAAGGCCTTCGGCACTGCGGAAAACAAATTCCACGCGCTGACCTCCAAGGACGAGCTGGTATTTGCGCACGGGGCGCTCAAGGCACTGGCGGCGGACATGATGAAGATCGCGAACGATGTCAGGTGGCTGGCTTCGGGACCGCGCGACGGCCTCGGGGAGATCAGGATCCCCGAAAACGAGCCGGGCTCCTCCATCATGCCGGGCAAGGTCAACCCGACCCAGTGCGAACAGGTGACGATGGTCGCGGTACAGGTCATGGGAAATGACACTGCCGTCGGGATAGCGGCCAGCCAGGGCAATTTCGAGCTGAATGTCTTCATGCCCGTGCTTGCGTACAACTTTATCCAGTCGGCAAGACTGCTGGCGGATTCCATCATTTCCTTCGACCTTCACTGTGCGTCCGGCATCACTGCAGACAGGGAGAAGATGCGTCACAACCTGCATAATTCCCTGATGCTCGTGACGGCGCTGAATCCGTATATCGGATATGAAAATGCGGCGAAGACAGCCAAGCTTGCCTATGCGGAAGGCATTTCGCTCAGGGAAGCGTGCCTGAAGCTCGGCTTCCTGAGCGCAGAGAAGTTTGATGAGGTCTTTAAGCCGGAACGTATGGCATAAATCATAAAAATCACATTGGACGCATTTAAGTACTTTTAATATGCCGGAAAATGTGCTAAAAAAGGTAAAGGAATTTTTTCATATGCATGCAGGTAATCTGGATGCATATGTATTTTACTATGAAAGTCAGCGAAAGCGAGCCGTTGGCGACGCTTGAGCGCTACTTTCATGTATGCGTAGTGACAGCGTGGCTGTCGCGAAGCTTGGTAACTCAAAAACAAAAAAATAAGGGTTAAGGAGAAGGTTATGGCTTTTTTATCAGTTGTTGCGGCTATCTGCGCGCTTGTATTTGCGTTCGCGATGGCA
Organism: Lachnospiraceae bacterium; assembly: GCA_017460845.1. GTDB lineage: Bacteria > Bacillota > Clostridia > Lachnospirales > Lachnospiraceae > Avilachnospira. The sequence goes on along the minus strand of JAFUAE010000108.1, from coordinate 33,583 downwards.
TCTTACGTAACAAAACAGACTGAGGGCAGCGAGAGAATGGCTGAGCTTGCTTCTGCAATTCACGGCGGAGCAAAATCATTCCTTTTCGCGGAGTACCGCGTTCTGGTCATCTTCATCGCAGTTCTGTTTGTTCTTATTGGTTTAGGTATCAGCTGGATCACGGCAGTTTGCTTTGTACTTGGCGCATGCTTCTCGATCGCGGCAGGATATATCGGCATGGACGTTGCAACTAAGGCAAACGTCAGAACAGCCAACGCTGCAAAGGAAGGCGGCATGACAAAGGCTCTGACAGTCGCGTTCAGAGGCGGTTCCGTTATGGGTATGTGCGTGGCAGGTCTCGGACTTCTGGGCACCTCCATCGTTTATATTGCAACCGGTGACCCGAATGTCATGATGGGATTCTCACTCGGCGCATCCTCTATCGCACTGTTTGCCCGTGTCGGCGGCGGTATTTACACCAAGGCTGCAGACGTAGGCGCTGACCTTGTAGGTAAGGTCGAGGCAGGCATCCCTGAGGATGACCCGCGTAACCCGGCAGTTATCGCAGATAACGTCGGTGATAACGTCGGTGACGTTGCAGGTATGGGCGCTGACCTTTTCGAGTCCTATGTCGGTGCAGTCGTTTCTGCAGTCACACTGGGTGTTGTACTTGCAAACAGCGGCGCTGAAGGCGTAAGCCAGGCAGCTCTGTTCCCGTTTGTACTTGCAGGCTGCGGCATCATCGCATCCATCATCGGTTCCATGTTCGTAAAGGGCGGCGAGAATACCAATCCGGCTAAGGCTCTGAACACAGGTTCCTATTTCGCGGCAGCAGTCGTTGTTGTTGCTTCCATCGTACTTTCCATTTCCATGATGGGCAATGTGAAGTATGCGGTCGCAATCATTGCAGGTCTTCTGGTAGGTCTTGCAATCGGTAAGATCACCGAGATCTACACCTCCGGAGATTACAGCTCAGTTAAGGAAATCGCCGAGTCCGCACAGACCGGTTCCGCTACGACTGTTATTACAGGTGTTTCCGTAGGTATGCTTTCCACAGCGCTTCCGATCCTCTTTGTTGCGGTCGGTATCTTCATTGCATATGCATGCGCAGGCGTATACGGCATTGCACTTGCTGCAGTCGGTATGCTTTCCACAACCGGTATTACAGTCGCAGTTGACGCTTACGGCCCGATCGCTGATAATGCGGGCGGTATTGCTGAGATGAGCCACCTTGACGAGAGCGTTCGTGAGATCACAGACTCTCTGGATGCAGTCGGCAACACCACAGCTGCTATGGGTAAGGGATTCGCAATCGGTTCCGCTGCCCTGACAGCACTTGCTCTGTTCGTTTCCTATGCTGAGGTCGTCGGCATTCAGGAAATCAACATCATGGATCCGCTTGTTATCATCGGTATCTTTATCGGCGGCATGCTTCCGTTCGTATTCTCCGCATGGACCATGTCTTCTGTTTCCAGAGCTGCTCACAGCATGATCGAGGAAGTCAGACGCCAGTTCAGAGAGATCCCGGGCATCATGGAAGAGAAGGCAAAGCCGGACTACAACCGCTGCGTTGACATTTCCACAAAGGCAGCCCTCAGAGAGATGATCCGTCCGGGTGTTATGGCGGTTATCGCTCCGATCTTAATGGGCCTTCTGCTCGGCAAGGAAGCACTTGGCGGACTTCTGGCAGGTGCTCTGGTCACCGGCGTACTGATGGCGATCTTCCTGTCCAATGCAGGCGGCGCCTGGGATAATGCAAAGAAATACATCGAGAACGGCCACTTCGGCGGCAAGGGCTCAGAGGCTCATAAGGCTGCAGTCGTAGGCGATACAGTCGGCGATCCGTTCAAGGATACATCAGGACCGTCCATCAACATCCTGATCAAGCTGATGACAGTTATTTCTCTGGTATTTGCACCGCTGATCTCTGCTTATGGCGGAATCCTTGTAAATATCATCTCAAAATAATCCTTTTGGTGATTGAGGGAATTATTGATTCCATTATGAAAAGCCGTACAGGGTTTGCTCCTGTACGGCTTTTCCTGCAGAGAAAGAAAGATGACAAAAATAATCAATGAATCAGAAACCGGAATTAAAAAATCAGAATAAAATGGGCTATATGCCGTGCGGGGAGCTGCTCTGGAAAATGTCCCTGCCGATGATGGTGTCCATGATCGTACAGGCTCTGTATAATATCGTAGACTCCATATTCGTGGCGCGGATCAGTGAGAATGCCCTGACTGCCGTATCGCTTGCGTTCCCGGTGCAGATGCTGATCATCTCCGTGATCGGCGGCACGGGAGTCGGTATTAATGCAAGACTCTCCGCCAAACTGGGAGAGCGCAATTATGAGGAAGTAAATTATACTGCCGGAAATGCCCTTACGATCAACCTGATCTATGCCTTTTTGATCGTGATCGCGGGACGTTTCATTTCGGGCTTTTACTATCACATGATGACGCCCGATGCCGATATCAGGCATCACGGGTATGACTATCTGATGGTCATTATGACACTTGCGCCCGCCCTGGTTTTCCAGATCACCTTTGAGCGTCTGCTCCAGTCCACGGGCAAGACCTTCTATTCCATGATTTCCCAGACCGTCGGCGCCATCACAAACATCATCATGGATCCGATCCTGATTTTTGGACTCTTCGGCCTGCCGGCCATGGGCACAAAGGGCGCTGCGCTCGCAACTGTTTTCGGACAGGGACTTGCCTGCATGATCGGCATTTACTGCAATCTGAAAAAGAATCCGGAGATCACATTTGCAAAGCGTTATCTGAGACCGCACAGGAGAACGATCGAGCGGATCTATGCAGTGGGCATTCCTTCGATTATTATGCAGTCCATCGGTTCTGTGATGAATCTGGGCATGAATAAGATCCTGCTTTCCTTTACCAGTACGGCGGCGGCTGTTTTCGGCGTTTATTACAAGCTCCAGAGCTTTGTGTTCATGCCGGTATTCGGCCTCAACAACGGCGTGGTGCCTATCATAGCCTTCAACTACGGCGCCCGCAGGCCCGACCGTATCAGGGAGACCATGAAATACGGCCTGCTCTATGCTTCGGCCATGATGGTGATCGGCACGATCATTTTCGAGTTTTTACCGGATCCGCTGCTGGCACTTTTCAATGCTTCCGAACATATGAAGGAAATCGGCAGACCGGCGCTGCGCATCATTGCATCGCATTTCATTCTGGCAGGCGCCTCCATCATCTGTGTTTCCACATTCCAGGCGCTTGGACACGGTGTCCTCAGCATGTGGGTCTCGATCATCCGTCAGCTCGCGGTGCTTCTGCCGAGCGCTTATATCCTTTCGCGCCTGATCGGGCTGAACGGCGTGTGGCTTGCATTTCCTATCGCGGAGCTGGTCTCCCTTTCGCTCTGCCTGTTCTTTATGAAAAAACATGTCCGGCCGCAGCTGGAAGCATTGGATTTTGACTAACTGCGTGTTTTATTGTAATATGAAATGATATGAAACATTTCAGGCATATTTTCTGCAGATCAATATGCATTTTTTTGATATGGACATTTCTGTGTCCGTCTCTTTTGATGCGCGCTTATGCGCTGGAAAACTGGGCGGACGACTGTTATGTCGCATCTGAGGGCGCCTGCCTGATGGATGCGGACTCGGGTGTGGTACTGTTTGGAAAAAGCAAGGATACCGCTTATTATCCCGCATCGATCACAAAAGTGCTGACAGCGCTCGTAACGCTTGAAAACTGCGAAAACCTGAGCGAGCAGGTAACATTTTCCTATGACGCCGTGCATATCGAGGAGGAAAACTCTACCATCATCGGTGCGTCTGAGGGAGATAAGCTGTCCGTGCTCGACTGTCTCTACTGTCTGCTCTTCCAGTCAGCTAATGAGGTTGCAAATGCACTCGCCGAGCATGTGGGCGCCAAGCATCCGGAGCTGAAGGAAGACGGTATGGACGACCGGGCCGTATTCGTGAAAATGATGAACATGAAGGCGGCGGAGGTCGGCTGCCGCGGTTCTCATTTTAATAATCCTTCGGGCCTGACGGATGAAAACCATTATACGACCGCCTACGATATGTGCTGCATCATGGCTGCGGCTATCAAAAACGACCGTTTTCTGGACATTGAAGGCCATACCTACTGGACCCACGCGCCGATCCGCAGATATCCGAATGCCGACGACCCGTGGAACACGGTGTATCCGAAGCATTCCATGATCAAGCGGAATTCAAGCCAGTATTACAGCGGGACGATCGCCGGAAAAACGGGATATACCATGACTGCCGGAAATACGCTTGTGACCGCCTGCAGGAAGAACGGCATGACCCTGGTCACCTGTGTGCTGAATGCTCACGCAAATCACTATAACGATACCCGGAGACTGATGGACTTCGGTTTTGATAATTTTACATCGCTCGTCGTGACGGACTATGACAGCACCAATTCCGTGATTGCTTCGGATTACAGGATCGGCGGCGTCAACATGGTCGAATCCGTAACGCTTGGCATTGATCCGGATACGAGGATCACGATCCCGAAGGGCGGCAATTTTGTTGAGGTCAAAAAATCCCTCGAGATCACGGATCCCGCGGAAAATGCCGCTTCCGCAAGGCTGACCTATACCTATGGAGACAGAGTGGTCGGAACAGCAGATCTGAAGCTGATGGATATCGGGGACGGCGCCGAGCTGACCGAGGCGGCCGAAACGGATCCGCTGCTTGCAAATGCACTGGGCATTCCTTTCGTAAACGAAACGGATGCTTCTGAAACGGGGGCGCAGGAAGAAGGAGCGGCAAATGCTGAAGCCGGAGGTAATGCGGAAACTGCCGCGGATCCGGCTGCAGGCGCTTCTCAGGAAAACGTGACAGCTGCGGGCGGCAGCACGGAAAGCGGCGGGGCTGCCCCGGAAAACGCCCAGACAGCTGCTGCAGCAGGAAACGGCAATATGGCGGCCGGCAGGAACAGCTGGCTGGAAAAGGAAGTATTCGGCGTGAAGGCAGGCACCGTTCTGAGGTATGCCGCTTATGCCGCAGGCGCTCTCATCGCTCTTTTCGTTCTCCTGACTGTCATCGGAACCATCAGGGAAAAGCAGCAGGCCGGACGCAGGGCAAGGCGCAGGGCCGAAAGGCTTGAAAGGACCGGGGATATGACCGGGACACAGCAGATCCGCATGGACCTGGAAGTGCAGCGAAGATTAAGAAAAAAGAAAAGGAAAAGATAAACTGTCGGCATGCCTCTATGGTATGATAGTATAGTTCATTTTTTACTAACACAAGGACGGCAAAACAGGTGTCTGATTACAGGAAAACAGTTTTAACAGGTCTGACGGCAGCAGCGGCGCTTCTGCTTGCGGCATGCGGCAGCCAGGCGCAGGACGCGGGCGAGACCTCCGCTTCCGAGACGGAGACGGTCATCGAGATCCAGCAGGAAGAGGAGTTTGAAGCGGAGCCCGTCATTAAGGCAAATATGGACGGGGAAGTGCTTCCCGTGCTCGAGGATGTTACGACAGCGGAGGACAACGCAGTCCTTGCACCGGCATATCTGAGACCGGGTGACCAGCACCAGGTCGTGGTACAGGTGCAGAGCAGGCTGATGTCGCTCGGCTATATGGATAACGATGACCCGACGACCTATTACGGAAATGCGACCGCAGATGCGATCCGCAAGTTCCAGAGACAGCAGGGCGTCGAGCAGGACGGCATCTGCGGAATCGATACCTGGGACAGGCTTTTCGCGGCGGATGCCCCGTATTACAAAGTAAAGAACGGCGACGACGGAGACGATATTGTCCATATCCAGCAGCGTCTTTACCAGCTGGGTTATCTGATGGACAACTCCCTGACAGGGCATTTCGGCGATACAACTGAGGCGGCCGTTAAGAAAATGCAGGAAAGAAACGGTCTTTCCGTTGACGGCGCTGTCGGAAAGGAAACGATCAATCTCCTGTATTCGGATGAGGTCAAGGCCAACCTGATCGGCATCGGCGAGCAGTCCGACCTTGTGAAGCATTATCAGGAGCGTCTCGTGGCGCTCGGATACCTGAGACAGGAAGCCGACGGCAACTTCGGCGGCGCAACAGAGAGGGCAGTCAGGGAATTCCAGTCCCGTAACGACCAGGTCGTGGACGGCTATCTCGGTCCGGATACGAGGATCGCGATGGACAGCTCCAATGCAAAGCCCTTCGGTCTGCGTGTCGGCGATTCTTCGGATTCCGTCACGATCGTACAGAAGCGCCTTAATCATTACGGATATCTGGCTTCCAGACTGATCACGGGCTACTACGGCTCAGCGACGGAAGCTGCAGTCAAGCAGTTCCAGAGATATAACAACCTGACGCAGGACGGCACGGTCGGCATCCAGACCATGAGCAAGCTGGAGTCGGATAATGCCAGAAAGAAGCCGGCGGAGGTACCGGCGGCGTCTACGGGACAGAGCAATTCGGGCAGCTCCGGAAGCAGCGGATCCTCTTCAGGAAGCGGATCCTCCTCGGGCAGCGGTTCTTCCTCCGCAGGAGTGGGAGCCGGCGGCGCTACCGTCAGCGGTTCCGCGGGCAACCTGATCGGCATCGCCTCCTCCAAGCTCGGCTGTCCGTATGTCTGGGGCTCCAAGGGACCGAATTCCTTTGACTGTTCCGGATTCGTATACTGGTGCCTGAACCAGGCCGGCGTCGGCCAGTCCTACCTGACCTCAAGCGGATGGAGAAATCCGGGCAGATACCAGAGGATCTCCAGCATTGACAGCGTACAGGCAGGAGACATTATCGTAGTCAGCGGACACGTCGGCATCTGTGCGGGCGGAGGAACCGTTATTGACGCATCGTCCTCCAACGGACGCGTCGTTCACCGTTCCATTTCCAACTGGTGGAGAAATAACTTTATTGTAGCATGGCGTATTTTCGCCTGATTCATATTTGACACAGCAGCTGCCAACACCGAAAGAATAAAAAGGAGGCCAAAATGCAGAGTACGATTCTTGTATGCGATGATGAAAAAGAGATAGTAGAGGCGATCTCCATTTATCTGGAGGGCGAGGGCTATAAGATCATCAAGGCCTATGACGGAAAAGAGGCTGTTGATATCATGAACTCCGGTCAGAAGGTCGACCTGATCATTATGGACGTGATGATGCCCGGCATGGACGGGATCCATGCAACCCTGAAGATCAGGGAAAAGCTGGATGTTCCGATCATCATTCTTTCGGCAAAATCCGAAGATAATGACAAGATCCTCGGTCTTAATATCGGTGCGGACGACTACATTTCCAAGCCGTTCAATCCGCTTGAGCTTGTGGCGAGGGTAAAATCCCAGCTGCGCAGGTACATGCAGCTCGGCAACATTGCGGGAAGCTCCTCGCAGGCTGTTTTCAAATGCGGCGGACTGACGATCAACGACGACAATAAGGAAGTATTTGTAGACGGGGAGCTGATCAAGCTGACCCCGATCGAATACAACATTCTTCTGCTTCTCGTGAGAAATGCCGGAAAGGTCTTTTCCATTGACGAGATCTACGAGCAGATCTGGAACGAGGAGGCGATCGGTGCGGATAATACCGTAGCGGTGCATATCCGCCATATCAGGGAGAAGATCGAGATCAATCCGAGAGAACCAAAGTACCTGAAGGTCGTCTGGGGCGTCGGCTATAAGATTGAAAAACAATAATACGGGTAACATCATTGAAGCGCAGTATTCTGATCATTCTTCATATCCTTGCCATGCTGCTTGTTCTCGCAGGCTTTGTTTCGCTGCGCGATTATTCCGTGAGAGGGCGCGGGATCAGCTGGATCAACAGCTCCTCCTTTGAAGATTCGATCCGGTTTTCGGAAATGGTGAGCAGCGACATTGCCGGGATCAAGCGCCTGGCGGTCCTGAAAAAAGCCTTTGAGACCGACAACAGCCTGGATGAGGAAAAGACGATCGTGACCGCAGAGAGCATGAATGGCGGCATCGTTTATACGGTGGGCGACATCCTGACCCTCTCCAAGAAATTCGGTTATACGCTGGATAATGATTCGCACAGTCTGGTCGTTAACCGCGTCAGCGACGTCAACAATTATCAGATCCGCGTCACCTATAAGGAATACGACCCCTATTATTTCCAGAACATCGTACCGGGACCTTCGCAGGGCGTGATGAATATCCGGGATCTGTGCATCGAGACGCTGCGCAGCATTGCGGAGTATTACTCCCTGAAGGCGATCTACGACTCTCCGGAATCGAACTTCCAGTATGCGGCATATTTTCTTACGGATGACGAAGAGGAGCTGGTGGTCTCCAATGCGGAGGATCTGAGTTCTTCCGTTCAGTCCTACGGCAAGTATCTGGTCGTCAGCAGCGATTATTCAGTCACGACCAATATCGTGCCGCAGCCGGACAACATCATGCAGGGAATCAATGATTTTCCGTATGCGGATCTTGACGGCAATGTTCTTGAAATCGGCATTGATACCATGTATCTGTACGCGGACCGTTACCGCGCCGCGGCGGACAGCTTTGAGGGCTATATCAAAAACGCATATTATTATCTGGCCATGCTGATCGGCGGAGCGGTTCTCATGCTGATCACGCTGGTGCCGATCGTAAGGGATTCCGATGTCGCAAAGACCGGGAAGGTATTTGTGATGGACAGGCTCCCCCTGGAAAGCATGATCCTGATCCTGGCCTTCGGAGCTGTTGCGGTCTACGGCATGTTCCGTATCGGCCTTTACAATTTTATGGAGGTGCTGGCGGAAGAGGGCAGTTGGAATTTCTGGTGCAAGACCGCCAAAATGGTCATTGTCTATATTTTCTGCGTGGTCATCCTCTGCTCCATGTACCGCAGGTCCTACCACGGAGGTGTCTTTTATAATTCCCTGCTGCGCAGGGGCATGCTGGCTCTCGCGGATGACAGCACCGACATGATCTGGAGCACGGTTGCCGGCTACGGCCTGTTCATGATTGTCAACGCGGTCTGCATCGGCCTGGGAGTCTGGTGCAGTATGAACGCCATGCTTTCGCGGTTTTACGTATTTGCAGCGATTATGCTCTTTGTCTTCGCCGGGGCGGTCGACATTGCGGTCTATGTGCTTCTGTACGGACGCAGAAAGCAGCGTGCCGCCATCAATAAGGCGCTGAAGCAGATCTCCGGCGGAAATGTGGCATACACGATCGATGAAGAGGGATACAGCGGGGGCGAGCTGGAGGCGGTCAGAAGCATTAACAGCATTTCCGACGGCTTAAGCCATGCGATCAGCGAACAGGTCAGGGCGGACAGACTCAAGGCGGACCTGATCACGAATGTATCCCATGATATCAAAACGCCGCTTACCTCCATTATCAATTATGTGGACCTGCTGAAGCGGGAGAATATCGAAGACGAGAAAATCAAGGAATATATCGATGTGCTGGACCGCAAGTCCGCGCGTCTTAAAAATCTGACCGAGGACCTGGTCGAGGCGTCCAAGGCCAGCTCGGGCAATATCAAGCTGGAAATGCGCCGGCTCGATATGGCGGAGCTTGCCGGCCAGGCGGGCGGTGAATTTGACGATAAATTTGCCAAGAGGAATCTGGAATTCAACCTCAGCGTGCCCGAGGAGCCCGTCTATATCCTGGCCGACGGACGGCATCTGTGGAGGGTATTTGAAAACCTTCTGAATAACGCCGCCAAGTACTCCATGGAGCACACCAGGATCTATGCGGATGTCAGGAAAGAAAACGGAAACTGCATTTTCTCCATCAAAAACATTTCCCAGGACAGGCTGAATATTTCCCCGGACGAACTGACCGAGCGATTCATCCGCGGAGATGTGTCCAGAAGCACGGAGGGCTCGGGACTTGGCTTAAGCATTGCCAAGAGCCTGACGACTCTGATGGGCGGAAAGCTGGTGATCGAGATCGACGGGGATCTCTATAAGGCAAATGTCATCCTCCCGGAGTATAACGAAGAGATGGATGAAGCGCAAAAAAACGAACCTAATAATACTATATGAGAATCAGACATATCAAGGGCGTAGAGGAACTGATCAAGGCAGAGCCGTATGTGATCAGCACTCCGGAACTATATAAGGGAAACTGGAGCAGCGGGGTGTTCGGAAACGACCATCCGGTCTATCTTGAGGTCGGCATGGGGATGGGCACCTTTATCCGTACCCACAGCTTTCTGCATCCCGAAAACAATTACATAGGCTTTGAGCTGAATACGACAGTTATGTACAAGGCGGTCACGCGTTATAAAGCCTGCCTGGAGGAGCGCGGAATGCAGAGCGCGGTGCCGGATACGAATCTGCGTTTTATCAACAGCAACGCGAGGTTTCTCGAGGAATATTTTGCGGAAAATGAAATCAGCCGGATCTATCTGAATTTCTCGGATCCGTGGCCCAAGGAAAAATCCGCGGGCAGACGCCTGACCTCTCCGCAGTTTTTAAGTCTCTATGAGAAGATCCTGCGCCCGGAGGGATTGATCGAATTTAAAACGGATAACCGCGGATTATTTGATTATTCCGTGGAAACGATCCCTGCGCAGGGCTGGAAAATCATTCAGATCAGCTATGACCTGCATCAGGACCCTGTGATGAATGAAGGCAATGTCATGACGGAGTATGAAGAGAAGTTTTCCGTCAAGGGAAATCCGATTTTCAAGCTGATTGCGCAAAGAAGTTAGAAAAAATTGATTTTTTTCTTGACATAAGAGTGGGTTTGATGTATTATGACAAAGCGCTCGAAAAGAGAATAAAACATAAGCGCCTTTAGCTCAGCTGGTAGAGCACCTGACTCTTAATCAGGGTGTCCAGGGTTCGAGTCCCTGAAGGCGCACGAAGGGTCTGTTTTGGTGTGTAAGGCATCGGGGCGGACTTTTTTTAGCGCATAAGCTAAGTACAATGAAAAAAGACCCGCGCAGGCTTGCTTGTGCGGGCTTTTCTTCATTGGACGGGGCAACGGAAATGAGGAAAAAAGCGACGCGACTGAAAGGAGCGGCGTGATTTCCGAATTTCCGGGGCTCGGATTGCGAGAGCGCGAAGCGCGGAGCAATCCGGAGCTTATGCGCGTCAGCGCAAGACTCCGTTGCCGGATTGCGATACAATTTCATAGGCGAGCGCAGCGAGCCGTTATGAAATGTATGGAAACCAGAGTGCGAAGCACGGAGCAATCCGGGACTTATGCCAAAAACACTATCACCACGCAAACGGGAAACAGCACCATGAAGAAAACCGCAGCCAGTACAGAAATATTTGAAAACCTGCCCGTCCCGCAGGCCCTGATGAAAATGGCAATTCCGACCATTTTCGCCCAGATCATTGTACTTATTTACAACATGGCGGACACCTTTTATCTGGGAAGGATCGGGGACCCGTATATGGTCGCCGGTGCCTCACTGATCCTGCCGATCTTCAACATTTGCCTTGCCCTTTCGGGACTTGCCGGAATCGGCGGCGGGGCGGTCGTATCAAGACTGCTTGGAAAAAAGAGAGAAGAGGAAGCTTCAAAAGTCACGGCATTCTGCTTTTATCTGGCAATCTGTGTGGCGGCGGCATTTTCACTCACCATGTTCCTCTTTATGGACGGTATCCTGCGTATCCTCGGTGCCAGTGACCGTACGATCCGCTATGCCGCACAGTATTCGACCTGTGTGATCGTTCTTGGGGCTGTGCCTACCGTTCTCTCAAATGTCATGGCAAATCATCTGAGGAGCACCGGACTGTCAAAAGAAGCCGGTTTTGGCATTATGGCGGGCGGGATCCTGAACATTTTCCTGGATCCGCTGTTTATGTTCGTGCTGCTTCCGAAAGGAAACGAGATACTTGGCGTCGGGATCGCCACGCTCCTTTCCAACTGCGTCGCCTGCATCTATTTCTTTACAGTCATCTACAGGATCCGCGAAGAGTCGACCGTGACCTTCCGTTTCCGGGGGCTTCCTGAAAACAGCAGCATCCTTTCCATATTCCGGGTAGGCATTCCCTCCGGCCTTGCGGCATTTCTGTTTGACATGGATTATATTGTGATCGACAGGCTGATGTCAGGCTACGGGGATGTGGCGCTGGCAGCCATCGGTATCGTGCTGAAGGTGGAGCGGCTTCCCCTGAACACGGGTATCGGGCTCTGTCATGGTATGATGCCGATCGTGGCCTATAACAGTTCTGCGGGGAATTACCCCAGAATGAAGGAAACGATCCGGGATACCATTCTTGCCGGTCTTGCTGTCGGTGTTTTCAGCATAGTACTTTATGAAATCTTTGCTCCGGAGATCATGCATATCTTTATCACAGATGCAGAGACGGCGGTCCTTGGGACGGGATTCTTACGCGTCCGCATTCTGGCAACACCGCTGATGTTCAGCAGCTTTTTTACGGTGTATGTTTTCCAGGGCTTCGGGGAGGGACATACGGCACTGTTTCTTGGCGTCACGAGGTGGCTGGTTTTCAATATTCCGCTGCTGTTCATCCTGAACGCCGTATTCCGAATGTACGGGATCGTCTGGGCGCAGGTCGCCGGAGACCTGCTGACCGTTGTTCTTTCTGCGGCCGTTTACCGGCGATACATGAAGAAACAAAGTTATTAAAGAATCAGCCCTTTTCTGTTGCAAAAATATCTGCCAGAGTTTAATATACAATATATAGCGTGTCATTACCGATATGACCACTAACACATGGGATTTAAAATTGATCAGACTTTGGAGAGCATGATGGCAGGCAGCAGCGTTGATATCAAGGAGCTTACTGATAACGGACTTGCAGAAGCGGCGGGCCTTATCAGCAGAAGAGAATATAATTTAAGTATCGTCAGATCCAGACAGACCGCGGAAACGATCATAAAGGAATATGCTGCGGAAAAAAATATCGAGTATACGACTCTGGCGGACACGATTGAAAAGCTCTTCCAGGAGGGCGTGATCAACAGGACCTCCAGGGATGCTTTCCACAACATCAGGCTTTACGGCAATAAGGCCGTGCATGAACAGGACAATGATCCTGAAGATGCACAGAAGGCATATTATCTGCTGAAAAATGAGGTCCGGACCTTTGCCTCCAGGAAGACGGTGAGTGTCGACAGGACGCCGGTCCGCATTGATACCGCGCCCGGACAGCGGAAAAGCTACGGCGACGTGGAAGTAAATCTGGGTTCCGGACGCAGTTCGTCCTACAGCACAGGTGAGGACGATCAGGGATCGGGAGTGGATGCTTCCTCCCTGAGGAGATCCGAAAGACGCAGGAGCAGCAGTGAGGGCCGTTCTTCTGGCGGACGAAGCTCCCAGGCGCACAGCGCGCAGGGAAGACCCGAAAGGAGACCGTCCCAGAGTTCTGCCGGAAGAAGACCGGAGAGAAGGCGCACAAGGTCTGATGCAGGAGAGAGCAGAGGCGGCTTTTCGATTTATGATCTTCTGAGGATCCTGATCCCGGTAATCATCGTAATCCTTCTGATCATTATCATCCGGAGTTTCCTGCCGACCAAAAAACCGGCAGAAACGACTACGGCAGCGCCTGCAGAGACCACCGTCATGCAGGAGACACCTGCTGAGACCACGGTTCCGCCGACAACCGAAGCGGAGACCGAGCCGGCAGTACAGGAGTACAGGATCAAGGGCAACGGCGTCAACATCAGATTTGCCGATAACCAGAACCGTGTCTATACACAGCTTTCCAACGGCACGGTGATCGGAACGGTAACGCCGATCGACGGATCCGATTTTGTCCAGTTCACGCTTGACGGTGTCAATGTAGTCGTCAATAAGAATTATATCGAGCCGGTTCAGTAAAAGACAATCAATAATATTTGCCAGAGGTTCTCATTATTCGCAGACCTCTGGCATTTTTTTTGCAGTTGCCGGACTTTCATGCTATACTATGCTTTCGGTATGAAACAGGTTGATTTTGAAAACGGCTCTATCGCCGTAAATATTGCCCAGACTGCTTTCCCGATGTTTGTGGCGCAGGTGCTGAACCTGCTCTACAGCATTGTAGACCGCATCTATATCGGCCGGATCCCCGGGGAAGGCACTGCCGCGCTCGGCGGGATCGGGCTCTGTTTTCCCGTGATTATGCTGATCACGGCATTTACCAACTTGTACGGAAGCGGAGGCGCGCCGCTGTTTGCGATTGCACGGGGCAGAAAAGACCGGAAAAGGGCAGAACAGATCATCAATACATCCTTCCGGCTGGAAATGCTGACGGGATTTGCGCTGATCCTGATCTTTTTTATTTTCGGACGTCCGATCCTGTATCTGTTCGGCGCTTCGCAGGATTCGATCCTTTATGCGCTGCCATATCTGCAGGTCTATATCTGGGGCACCGTATTTGTCATGATTGCAACGGGCATGAACCCGTTTATCAACGCGCAGGGCTTTCCGCGCATCGGCATGCTTACGGTCACGATCGGCGCCCTGAGCAATATCATCCTGGATCCTGTCTTCATTTTTATACTGGGCATGGGCGTCAGGGGGGCCGCACTTGCTACGGTGATTTCCCAGGCGCTGTCTGCAGTTTTTGTGCTGCGTTTTCTGTTCGGCAGACGATCGGCTGCGGAATACCGGCTCAGTCTGAGCACACATACGCTTCTGCCGGATCCGGGCACCTCTGTCAGCATCGTCAGCTTAGGGCTTTCTGCATTTGTCATGCAGTTCACAAACGGCCTTGTGACGGCTGTCTGCAATCATGTACTGATGGGAACCGGCGGAGATCTTTATGTCTCGGTCATGACGATCATCTCTTCCCTGCGCCAGGTACTTGAGGTGCCGGCATTTGCAATTGTCGAAGGCGCATCTCCGATTATCAGTTATAATTACGGTGCTGAAAAGCCGCAGCGCGTACGGCAGAGTATTTTTATGATGTCGCTTGTTTCCGGTATCTATACCCTGATCGGCTGGATCCTGGTAGAGACGATCCCGGTCCCGCTGCTTTCGATCTTTACATCCGATCAAAGCCTGATCGGTGCGGCGCTGCCCTCCATGCATCTGTACTTCTTTGCCTTTGTATTTATGGCGCTGCAGCACAGCGCACAAACGACCTTTAAGGCGCTTGGAAAGAAAAAGAAGGCCATCTTTTTCTCACTGTTCCGGAAGGTGGTCATTGTCGTACCGCTTACGATCCTTCTGCCCGGTCTTTTCGGCCTGGGCCTGAAGGGCGTTTTCCTGGCGGAGCCAATCTCAAATGTGATCGGAGGGACGGCATCCTTTACGACTATGCTGCTGACGGTGCTGCCTGAGCTCAGACGCATGGAAGCTTCGCGGGCAGTACGGGTACAGCCCTGAACAATGACTAAACCGGGACTCATACCAGAGGATTTGATTTATGAAAAGTAACAAACTGCATGTCTTATTTCTGCTGATCTGTGCCTTTTTCTGGGGCACTACCTTTGCAGCCCAAAGTATCGGAGCCGGCTATGTGCAGGCATACACTTATCTGGCCGGCCGCAGCTGGATCGCAGTTATAATCCTGACTCCGGTTATTTCCCTGATCGATGCCATGACGGAGAAACAGGGAAAGTACAGCCGCAGGCCGAGAAATGCCTGGCAGCGGAAATACCTGCTGGCAGCAGGCTTTATCTGCGGCACCTGTCTTTGTCTCGCCAGTTGGGCACAGCAGGCCGGAATGGCTTATACGACCGCCAGCAAGGCCAGCTTCCTGACTGCGCTTTATGTCGTGCTGGTGCCTCTGTTCAGCATTTTTCTGAAGAGGCAGCCACCGGTGCAGATCTGGATCTGCGTACTGATTTCCCTGATCGGCATGCTTCTGCTGTGCGTCGGAAAAAGTCTGCTGGGCGGCCAGACTCTGGAGATAGAAAAAGGAGATGCCCTTGTGATCCTGAGCGCGCTGCTTTTTACGATCCAGGTCCTTTGCGTGGCGCATTTTGTGCCGATGGTGGACCCCGTCCGCCTGAGCCGTGTGCAGTTTGCTGTTGTTGCTGTGGAATCGACGGTCCTGATGTTTGTATTCGAACAGCCGTCACTTGAAATGATACGGCTTGCTCTGCCTGCGATCCTTTATGCGGGTATTTTCTCAAGCGGAGTGGCATATACCCTGCAGATCGTGGGACAGGAGGGCGTCAATCCGACACTGGCGAGCCTTATTATGAGTCTGGAGAGTGTTTTCGGTGCGCTTTCCGGCTGGATCGTGCTCGGAGAGCGTATGCTTCCGGTGGAACTGCTCGGCGCTGTTCTGATGTTTGCGGCGGTGATCATTGCACAGGTGCCGCTTCCGGCAGCGGGGAGAAAGGCGGAAGAGAAGCTGCCGCAATGAATATTATAATATAGGCTGCGCGCTGCTCCGTGCTTCGCATTTCTGCAGCATTACTATCGTGACAATAAGCAGGCATGGCTCCGTGCTTCGCACTCCCGCCATACCGCACTGAATATTCGCAACTCGCCGCACTCGCTTCGCATCGTGCGGCTTTATTGCTCATATTCATTGCTTTCGGAAACATGAATAATTAAAATAGGCTGCGCGCTGCTCCGTGCTTCGCACTCCCACAGCGCTCACAAGTATTCGCAAATCGTCGGGCTCATTACGCCCGACTTTTTTGCTCATACTTGTTGCCCGTCCAAATGTCTGCAGCTCGATGCAGGCAAGCCTGCCTCGTCTGCCGCCATTCGTCCGGAGCCTATTGTTTATAAATTTTTTATTTGACCTTTTCCGCTTTGCGGTTTATGATGAAGTCACTTCAGGACACGTTCGTTGTCCGATTTTCTTACCCCGGTCTGCGGGGTTCCGATTCATCGCGTTTCTGCGTTTGATTCATTTTTAATTTATCGTTTGGCAGGTCTTGAATATGAATATCTGTCTTTATTTCCGAACTCTTGTTTTATTATGCGTTCTTGCTGTTGCCGCAGTGACGGATACGGTATCCCATAAAATCTGCAACCGTCTGACCGCAACAGGCTTTCTGTTTATTCTGCTGTCTTACTTTGTCGGACGCCCTGAGACGGATCCGGTTGCAGTCGGATACGGACTCATGTTTATCTTTACGCTGATCCTGTTTTTTGTGCTGCGGATGTTAGGCGGGGCGGATGTCAAGCTGTATATGCTGATCCTGTTCGCATTTCCGAACCGGCAGGGGCTGAATGTCATGATCCTTTCGGTTCTGCTGTGTGCAGTATGGCCGCTCCTCCAGGCGGCAGGCGGGATCGCGGCCGGCGGCAGAATTTCCGGAGCGCTTATCTATGCCAGGCAGCCGATTCCGATGGGACTCTTTATCTTTGCGGCTTCCTGCCTGACATTGCTCGCTTAGGGAAGGCCGGACATGAAATGATAGTCAGCAGGACAGACGGGTGATTCAAAATGCCCGATACAAAAAGAAAAGAACCGGTGTGCTGTTATGAAACGGCAGACGGGGAAAGGATAGAAAAATATGGAAAAAATTATGGCAGTGCTGACAGGGGAGAAAAAATATGCGGAGCGCCTCTGCAGCTATTGCAACAGAAACAAAAAGCTGATTTTCACGGCGGTTCCGTTTGATGATCCGGCAGAGTATACCGAATTCTGCAAAAAGCACAAGGTAGAGCTGCTGCTCGCCGACAGCCGCTTTCTCAAGGGGAACGGAAGTGCCTATGAAACCTCCGGCAAAAGTGAACTCAAGGCAGGCAAAATCATTTCGCTGGAAGAGGGCTTTTCTTTTGAACGGGCCGTGTCGGATTCCGCCGGCAGCATCAGGGCGGCCGACTGTATTAATAAATATCAGCCTGCAGAGACGCTGCTGAGGGAGATTATGACAAGCTGCAGCGATATGGAGCTCCTCGCGGCATCAGAGGCGGTCGGGCGACCGGTACGGATCATTGGCATTTACAGCCCTGTCAGCCGGTGCGGCAAGACGACTTTTGCGCTGACCCTCTGCAGGATCCTGTCAAAGAAGCAGAAAACGCTTTATTTATCGCTGGAGGAGTTTTCCAATCTGGAGAATCTGACAGGTGAAAGCTTCACGGTCTGCCTTTCGGACGCGCTTTACCATATGAAACAGGGATCGCTGACAGGGCAGAAGATCTATTCGATGGTCTACAGCTGGAACGGAGTGGATTTCATTCCGCCGATACGGTTTGCAGATGACCGCAATGCCGTCAGCGGTGAAGATTATGTCCGCCTGATCCATGAAATCCTGAAGAATACCGAATATGAAAACATCATTGTAGATATGAACCGCTTCGCTGACGAGGCCTCTGAGATCCTGGATATCTGCACGACCATCTACATGCCCGTTCTCGAAAATGATACGGACCGCATGAAGACTGAACACTTTATACGCTATCTGAACGGCTCTGAACGGAATGACCTGAGTCAGAAAATCATTATGATCCGGACGCCGGAGCCGGAGCCGTTCCGGGGAAAGGCAGCATGGCTGGACTCGCTGCTGTACGGAAAAATGGGAGACCTGATCCGGAATCTGAAGGAAGGCTGAGACCTGTCACAGCCGGATACGGAAAGGGCTGAAGCAGAAAGAAGGGAGGCAGGACATTGGAAATCGAACAGAAATGGTATTCCGAAATCAGGGAGCAGATACTGAGGGATATCAGCGCAAGCAATCATCTGCAGGACAGGGAACTGATCGAAAACATTGACATGGTCCTGGACCGGAAGTCTGCAGAATACAATATCGGCCTGAAGGAGAAGCTGGACCTGAAAAACAGGCTGTTCAACAGCTTCCGCAAGCTGGACGTACTGCAGGAACTGCTGGACGACAGATCTGTTACGGAAATCATGATCAACAGTCCGGAGGAAATATTTATCGAGATCAACAACAGGATCCGCAGATGGAATGTTTCCTTCGAGGATCAGGAAAGACTGGAGGACATTATCCAGCAGATCGTCTCGAGAATTAACAGGAGGGTCAACACATCCTCCCCGATTGCGGACGCCAGGCTGCCGGACGGATCCAGAGTGCATATCGTACTGCCACCGATCGCGCTGAAGGGGCCGACCATAACGATCCGAAAGTTTCCGGAACCGATCGATATGAAAAAAATGATCCAGAGCGGCACGATCAGCTATGAGGCGGCGGACTTTCTGAAAGCACTGGTGCGTACCGGTTATAACATTTTCATTTCAGGCGGTACCAGCTCCGGAAAATCGACATTTCTCAATGCTCTGACCCAGTTTATTCCGGAGGATGAACGCGTGATCACGATTGAGGATTCTGCGGAGCTGCAGATCAGGCACGTCAGCAATCTGGTCAGCCTGGAAACCAGGGATGCCAATGCGGAGGGTGAGGGAGAGATCAATATGTCAATGCTGATCAAGGCTTCCCTGCGCATGCGGCCTGACCGGATCATTGTCGGCGAGGTCCGCGGCGCGGAGGCAATGGATATGCTCAGCGCGATGAATACCGGTCATGACGGATCTTTGTCTACGGGACATGCAAACTCCACACAGGACATGCTGACAAGAATTGAGAGCATGGTTTTAATGGCGGTGGATATACCGCTGCCGGCAATCAAGAATCAGATTGCGGCAGGACTTGATATACTGGTGCATTTACAGAGAATGAGGGATCACAGCAGGCGCGTCATGGAGATATCGGAGATCAAAGGAGTAGAAGATGGGGAAATCAGGCTTAACCGCATTTTTTCATTCAATCATGAAAAGGAAAGACTCGAGCGCTGCGGCTCGCTTCTCCATACGGAAAAACTCGAAATCGCAGGCTGGAAGGGCGGCGGATTACAGGGTTTATGAGCTGAGCCTGAAGGATTATGCAAGAGAAGGGTTTACCGGACTTGTGCTGTGTGCGGCGGCAGCTTTTACATTCTACAGAAGCATGACTGTTTTTCTCTTTCTTGTGCCGGCTGCGCTGTTCGGGTTTCCCCAGCTTCGAAAAAGACATTTGAGAAATCAGAGACTGTGGGAGCTTACGCTGCAGTTCAAGGAAGCGATCTGGATCGTCAGCGGGTTTTTAAGCGCCGGTATTTCCGTTGAAAATGCTTTTGGAATGGCGGTTCCGGAGCTGGTCAGACTCTATGGGGAGGACGCCATGATCGTGGAGGAATTCCGCCTGATCACGAGGGGTCTGGCGCTGAATAAGCCGATCGAGCCGATGCTGCAGGACTTTGCCCGGAGAAGCGGCCTGCAGGATATCAGGAATTTTACGGAAGTGTTTTCCATTGCAAAAAGAAGCGGCGGGAGCCTGAAGGATATTATCGAGAGAACAGGCAGGATCATCCGGGATAAGACGGCAGTCACGGAGGAAATCCGAAACATGACGGCTTCCAGAAGATACGAGCAGAACATCATGAATGTACTGCCATTCGGGATCATTCTTTACATCAATATGACCTCCAACGGGTTTCTGAATGTCATGTATGAAAGACCTGCAGGGCGTCTGATCATGACCGTCTGCCTGGCACTGGTTATTCTGTCATACTGGCTGTCCCAGCGGATCCTGGATATCAAAGTGTAGGGATGACGGAAAGACAGACCGTATAGAGACCGCAATCAGACAGCAAAAGGAGAAGCCGGGATCAGAACGGCAGACGTGTGAAAAGGGAGCAGCATGATAAAGGAGCTGAAGGCAAAACTGAAAAGAATCTCCAGAGAGCAGGTGCTGGCAATGCTGGCTGCGCTGATCCTTGCAGGAGCCTCTTATCTGGTTTCTTCAAACCAGTCTTTCCTGAAGAAGGGAAACCGCATCGAGCGCGGAGACCCCGGAAGTGTGCAAAAGCAGTATGAGCTGCGCGTAAAAGGAATCACAGACGGGACGGAAACCATGAACGTCAGGGTTTCGGCAAGACAGTTTACGGATGAAGAGGCCGTTCAGGAAATGGAACTGCTTGCAGAAGAGTTGTCCATGCACATTTGCGGAGAAAACAAGGACCTGGACCATGTGCTGAAGGATCTGACACTGAGAAAAACGATCCCGGGGCATGAGGGCGTCAGACTCAGCTGGTTTCCCGCAGATCCGGGACTGATTTCATATGAAGGGGAAGTCAGCAATCTGGAGCTTGCGGGGCCGGCGGAGACCATTCTGAATGTTGTTATGAAAGCAGGAAACCGGAGAATGGAATACGCGCTTCCCGTTACGGTCCTCCCGGCAGTACTGGATTCGGAAGCGGATCTTATGGAAAAGCTGGTGCTGGAACTTCAGTCTGCGGACGAAGCACAGCTGCATGACGGCACCCTGAAGCTTCCGCAGGAGCTGGCAGGCCGGGAGATCCGGTATGCGGTACCTCCCAATACAGGGTGGATCAGGATCCTGGCAATCGGAGTGCTGGCGTTTGCCCTGCTTGGACTCAAACCCGAGCAGGACAGGCGGCAGCAGATGAGAAAGCGTGAGACGGAGCTGCTTCTCGATTATTCGGATGTGATTTCAAAGCTGGTGATCTATATGGGCGCAGGACTCACGGTCAAGAATGCATGGATCAGGATCACTGACCGTTATCAGGAGTCGGATGCCGGAAAAGAACCGAGGATCGTTTATGAGGAAATGTCAAAAACCAGCAGGGAACTCAGGAAAGGAGTCCCGGAGAGTAAGGCATTTGCGGATTTTGCCGGAAGATGTTCCGTGAATTGTTATCTGAAGATGGTGTCCCTGCTTGAACAGAGCAGGAAGACGGGGGATGCAAGAGCTGAAAATGCACTGCTGCTTGAAGCTCAGGAATCCTTCGAGCAGAGGAAAAATATAGCCAGGAGGCTGGGCGAGGAAGCCGGGACCAAGCTGATGCTTCCGCTGGTCATTTCTCTGATCACGGTCATGATCATTGTGGCTGTACCGGCCATGATGACGCTGGCCTAGGCGGAACCAAGGCAGAAAAGAAATGAAGGAAAAGGAGAAATCAGATGAAGGGTACATTTGTTTACTGGAACATAATGGCAAGAAATGCGGCTGCAAGGATCGCAATGGAACTCCGCCGCTTTGCGGATGATGAGGAAGGAGTGGGCGTTATCGAGGTGGTGCTGATTCTGGTGGTGCTGATCGGGCTGGTGGCCGTGTTTAAAACGCAGATCAACGAACTCCTGACAAAAATATTCAGCAGTATCAGCTCCATGTCCGACGATATTTTATGAGCGGGCCAGGGCAAAGAGACTGCGGGCTGGAAGGAGCGGTCACCGTCTTTTTCGCACTGATCACTGTGATGATAACGGCCTTACTGCTGATGGTGCTTGAATCTGCAAGAACGGAGGGCGCAAGGCTTTACATGACGATCGCGGCAAATTCAGCGGTGGATTCCCTGTTTTCGCAGTATCACCGCAAGCTTTGGGAGGAGTACCGGCTGCTCGGACTGGAGCACTATGCCTATGATCAGATCACAGATGAAATGAGCGGTTTCCTGAAGCCCTATTTTGAGGCAAAGAACTGGTTCCCGATGAAGCTTGAAAGCGTGGATGTGGAAGACCTCAGGCTGCTGACGGAGGATGAGGCGGAATATTATGAAAAAGAAGTGCTTGATTATATGAAGTTCGGCATCGCCGCTTCGGTCTGGGACCTTCTGGAGGCCGAGAAGTATACGGATGGCGTGAAGGAAGGAAATTCCGTCAAC
Source organism: Lachnospiraceae bacterium (assembly GCA_017460845.1). GTDB lineage: Bacteria > Bacillota > Clostridia > Lachnospirales > Lachnospiraceae > Avilachnospira. The sequence continues at coordinate 11,198 of JAFUAE010000108.1, read as the reverse complement.
AGTCTTTCGGATATTTATGATGATCACACAAAAGAAGCAGTTCGGCTCGAGGAGGCTATCGGAAAGATCGGGGAATGCCTTGAGGAAATTGAAGGACACCGCAGCAGCGCCGAGAGCGCGCTGGCATCCTGCAGCGGAGAAGGATTTATATCCGAGGCAAGAGCGATGCAGACCTCTCTCGGAAAAATTCCGGGACTCGTCAGCGATTATCTGCGCAAGGCCGAAAAGATGCAGAAGGGGCTGGAGGAATCCCGTATAAAGCTGGATGCGGAAAAAGCAAAGGGCGATCTGTCCGAGGAGACCTGGAGCATGCTGAATGAGGATATTTCAGAATACGAAAGCTATGTGTCCGAAGATGGAGCGCGCAGGCAGGAAATCGAAGGCTTCAGCGGCAGGTCCGAAGGCATCAGCGGATATCTGGACGGCCTGATCGCCGAGGCGGAGGACATTATTGAATATATCCGGAACTGGGAACCGTCGGAGGATGAGGACGGAGAAGAGGAAGAGCTTGATATAGAGGCTCTCTGGGAACCTGTCAGGACAGCATTTGCCTCCTGTGACCGGATTCAGATGGGATCGCGTTACGGAGTAGAAGATAAGGAAACGGAACAAAAGCTGGAGGATATTCAGACCCTGCTCAAAGGCAGCTTTCTGAATCTGGTCCTTCCTCCCGGGGCCACAGTCAGTACAGATGTGCTGGATATGGGCGACAAGCCTTCCGTGTTCTGCTGCCCCGATGGTGCTGACGGACGGGCAGATGCTGCGGACAGGCTGTTTCTGACCGAATATGTGGTCGGTGTGACGGATTACTTCGGACGAGGCTCCTTTGACGCCGGTACAAAGCAGACCGGGAGCGGGGCGCTGGAGACGGAATATGTCATATTCGGGAAGGAAACGGATACCGATAATCTGTCTGAAACCGTTAAAACACTGATCGAAATCAGGACGGGGCTGAATTTGGCTTACCTGTATACGGATAACACCAAAAGGCAGGAGGCGAGGACACTTGCGCTTGCGATTACAGGGGCCTTCGGATTGACACCGCTGGTAACGGTCGTGACCTTCTTTGTCTTAAGTGTCTGGGCGCTGGGTCAGGCGGTATGCGACGTCAGGGACCTGCTTTCGGGAGGCAGGGTTCCCTTTATCCACGACAGGGAGTCATTTTATCTTTCCCTGTCCGGATTATTGGAATTCACTTCGGGAAATCTGGCGGGAAAGCCCGGATCTGACAGGGGACTGCGCTACAGAGATTATCTGAGGATACTGCTGTTTTTCGGACAGGATACCTCACAGGACTACCGGTGTATGGATGTAATCCAGATGAATCTGCGGAAGACGCAGAAGGATTTTCAGATGAACAGGCTGATTTATTCCCTTGAGGCGGATGTACATGTTTCGGCAGCTCATTTATTTACGGCGCAGGGAATCGTGAAAAACCAGGGGATCGATACCGGCGGTACCTATAACATGAGTACGGCAACGGCCTATAGTTATTAATCAACGGGGAAAGGAGGAGAAGTGTGTGCGGAATGCTCGGAATCCATCTTTATCCATCAATACAGAACCCTATCACCAATTCAACAAAGTCATTTTGAACCATTATTCTTTTAGAAAGGAAACAGACCGGACAGAACAATCACGCAGTAAGAAAGCAATTGAACCCACTTCTTCAATTCAAAGTGTTCTGAGCAGTCACCGCACACACTTCTCCTCCTTTCCGCTGTATGCGGGAATAACGCTGGAAACGGCAATCGTGCTGCCATTATTTCTGTTCATGATGTTCATCATGATGTATCCCCTGAAAATCATGGAGGCGGAACGCAAGCTGCAGAATACGATGGAAACGGTCGGCAAGCGCCTGGCGTCAGCGGAGTATATACAGTCAGTCGGAGAGGGATTTCTCAGTGAAGACGGCAAATATACGGATCTGATCATGTCTGCAGCGGACGGCGCTGAAGAGGCCGGCTCGCTGGCGGTGATCCTGGCAGCGGCGGCAGGAGGTCCGTTTCGAGATCTTATGTTCAGCAGCGATACAACCGTGTTTTCTGAGGCTGAAGAAGCTGATTCCGATATGTTTTATGCGAAGCTTGAATATGAGCCGGAGCTGCCTTTTCTGGGATACGATTTAAGCGCCGGCCGCAAGAGCCTGGTCGTAAACCGCAGGGCGTGGGTCGGCTCGGAGGGCGGCAGAGGACGAAGCAAATACGGGGTTGAAATCGAGGGAGAGGAAGCAGAGGAGGACCGGACGGTTTACCTTGGCAAGACCGCCACAGTCTATCATGTGGATCCGAAATGCCATTATCTGAGCAATGTGCTGGAAACTGCAGATGCTGCGGCCGTTTCCGGAATGAGAAATGAAAGCGGCGGGAAATACCACGCCTGCCCGTCGTGCAAACCAGGGAACAGCGGTACCGTTTTTTATTTTGCAAACGGCAGTGCATATCATTCTTCTCCGGACTGTAAAGCCATTACAGCTTATGCGAGAGCCGTTCCTCTGAGTGAGGTGGAAGGAATGCGCGTCTGCTCTTACTGCGGAAAATCTCATTCGTAGCGCCGGAAAGGACTTATTATGATTATTTTGAGAGGATTATTCGTCCTGGTTTATGCGGCAGTCTCTGCCGTGGAGGATATCAAATACAGAAAAATCAGTTCAGGCTGCGCTCTCCTTTTCTGCGGAATCGGTCTGCTGCTTTGCATTTTGGGCAGGAGGCCGGTTCCGGAGATCTTGCCGGCAGCGCTCCCGGGCCTTAGTCTGCTGCTGATTTCAAAATTAAGCGGCGGCTGTGTCGGAACCGGAGATGCGGTTTTTCTTCTTGTATGTGCACTGTATCTGGGGAAGGAAAGCTTAACAGCCGCAGCAGCGGCAGCTTTTATATGCTGCGGGGCAGCAGCGCTCGGCATTATTGCAGCCGGAATGATCTGCGGCAATTCGGTTCGTACCGGAAAACAGGGACTGCCTTATATTGCTTTTATTTTTCTTCCGCTTCTTGCGGCTGCTGCACATCTCATGATCACAGGGGACGGATAGGAAACATCGGGCCTGACTGCACGGAAGAGGAGGCAATAAGAACATAAAGGGGAAACTTTGCAGATGATCGTGAACAGAATCAGAAAATGCAAGTGCAAAAGGGAAAGGAAGCAGACCCTGGATCTTGCGGCAAGTTTTACTATCGAAGCGGCACTCGTTATGCCTGTCGTCCTGTTTTCCGTACTGCTTCTTATCATGGCGGCGTTTGAACTGCACGATATCGTGATCGGAAATCTGACAGTGAACGAAGCAGCCGAGCTGTACGGCCATCTGCCCGAAAACGGGGACAGAGAAAGAATCGAACAATACGGGAATGAACGGCTGAAAACCGTATTATCCGATATCGGGTATACAATGAAAATCGAAGAATACCGTGACGGAAGCCGCGTAGAGCTGGAATTTGCCGACGGGCAGAGAGAATTTGAAGACAGCGGGAGCAGGCCCGAAAAGATGATGCGGGCCATGACACTGCTGGATGCATTTACAGAAGATTAATACAGGAAAAAAGAATGATGAATATCTGGATCGAAAACGAATCAGCGGGAAAATTTCTATATGTGGAAAGAAGTTCTGAAAATACGGATTTTGAAAACGGGATGCTGAAATCCATGACGGCAGAGTGCATTTTGTATCCTGCAATTGTATTCAAAAATGGAAAAAGCTGTTTTGAATGCAATATCAGCGGCCTTGTGCCGTTCAGGGATCATATGGAAAGACACCGCTTCAGCGCGGAAGAGCTTTCTTCAGTCCTGATTCAGATCGGCGGCGCAGTTAATGTCATGAAAAACTATCTGCTTTCTGAGGACAGCCTTTTGCTTGAGTCCGAAAACATCTATACGGACGAAAAGGGAAACGATCTGAAATTCTGCGTCCTGCCGGGAAATGAAAAGAATTTTGAAGCCGGACTTAAAAAGCTGATTACAGAGCTTCTGAAGCATGTGGATACGGAAAGCTTTGAGGCGCTGAGACTTGGCTTCAGACTGTTTCAGGCTGCGTCGGAACCGGATTACAGGCTGCATGATCTCCTTGAAAAGATCACCGGCTACCGTTCGACAGAGCTTGCAGTAAATGAAGCCGGCCGGAAGGCGGACACAGCGGCAGTATTCAGAGAGCCTGTTACACCGGGCGCTCCGGCTGCAGCTGCTGACAGTGTGTTTGGGCTTCCGGCAGGACAGCGTCTTTTTGGACAGGCGGAGCAGCGGCCTGTACAGGAAAGTCAGATGGAGCAGGCTGCAGAGCGCTTCCGCAGAGATCCTGAAGAATCTGCAGCGTGGCAGGATCCCGCAGGATATGGCGGCCCCGATCAGGAGGAGCCGAACGGAGATCCCGAGGACGTTGAAAAAGAGAGCATGTTTACGACTGTTCGCGGCTGGCTGATCTCCCAGGCGATCCTGTGTGCCGGTGCAGGAGCTGTATATTTGCTGAAAGGGGCTTCCCTCACCCGGAAAATGCTTCCGTTTTACCTGATTTTTGCACTCTGTGTGACACTCTATTATGTCGTCGAGGCGGTTCTGAGAAGAAAAAAAGACCAGGCAGCAGAAAAATTGTAATACATTTAAATTACAAACATATCTTAAATAAAGTCAAAGAGTGTTACAAAATAAAAGCTGAATGTATTGCATAGAGAGTTTGAGGTCTTTATAATGAAAATACTCTTGTTTTTTTTACATTTAGGAATCATTCTGTCCGATTGATTTCAGCAAGATTAGCCACGGGAATGGAAAAAGCGAGGTATGAACAGGGTGAAAGTTTCGATGAATGAACTTAGCGGGGAATTATCTGTTCAGGAATTGTCAGAATTGGAAGAGGCAGAAAAAAAACAGATTCATTTTGATGATGACAGTCCTGAAATGACTGCTGAAATGTTAAGGCAGTTTAAGCGAATGAGCGGAAAAAGCGACGATCCGAAGCACATAGTTTCACTGAGGGTATCAGCAGAAACTATGGAGATCGCAAAAGCTTACGGAAAAGGATATACCGCTTTTTTGAGCAGATTGCTGAACGAAGCGATAAAAGACAAAGAACTGGTTAAAAAGTGTATATAACACCATGTTCCGTGGTGCTTTTATAAAGCATGGCTGTTTATGTATTTACAGTATTAACGAAGTTGGCATGAAGCTAACTATGGAGTGGATCAAGCATATGACTTCATACGAATCGATTCTGGAATCATGGAAGGACATCGTATCGGACGGCGATTTTGCCGGGGTCGGCTTGATGCGGCTTCTGGATGCGGTCGAGAAGCGGTACCGGTATATTCCGGGCGAGGCGATCCGTTTTCTGGCTGAACGGCTGCAGCTGCCGGAGGCACAGATCCGAAGCGTGATCAGATACAGCGACCGGCTGCATGAGGCGCCTCAGCCGAAATATACGATACGGATCTGCAAGGGCGCCGTTTGCGGAGCGATGGGACCGGGACTTCTGCTTGAGTGCTGCCTGAAGGAACTTGGCATTCAGGCGGCTCCGGGGCAGGAGAGCTTCCTCACGGAAGACGGAACTGTCAGAGTGGAGCTGACGGGATGCATCGGCGCATGCAGCAGGGCTCCGGCCATGACATTGAATGATGAGATTATAGCACAGGTCGCACCTGAAAAAATCGCAGAACTTATCCAAGATTTAAAAACGTTCCCAAAAGAACAATAACGATATACAGAAGGCGCCGGCTTCTCTGATATATGATGCAATAACTAAATATATATAAATATCTATGTTTTTACTTGACGGGGAAAGAAACTGCTGATACTATCGATATAGGCTTCATAAGCCTATATTTTTTAATAACAAATGGGAACGTTACCGCTACAAGACAGATAGTACTCCGGTGCCCCTAATATCATATTTCTCCAAATGAAAACAGGCTGTAAGCTTAACGCTTACGGCCTGTTTTCTTATTGTCGGCTGTTTTGGGATTGAAAACCTGAGTGACGGAGAACGTGATGGTCTGAGGAGACTCTTTCGATCCCTTCATGCGTTTCAGAAGGAGCTCCGCAGCAGTTTCTCCGATCTGCTGGAGATCAGATCCGGCATATATGATATCCTTCGCGTAAATCTCGGAAATAGATTCGCAGCATGCTATGTCATAGTCTGCCAGGGGCTGTTTGCCGATTTCGGCAGCATATTGATTGACGCCTGCCGCCATCAGGTAGTTGTTTGCACAGATCGCTGTGATACTCTTGTCTTTAAAAATCTCTTTTGCAATGCGGTATCCGGATGGAATATCCAGAAAAGCGGGATATATGATGGATTCGTCTATGGGAATACCGTGATCCTCCATTGCTTCCCGGTAGCCCTGTTCGCGCTCCCGGCTGATCCTGGACTTGGCATTCTGGCCGCTGAGGTAGGCGATCCGTTTATGACCGTTTTTGATCAGCTCGGAGGTCGCGGTGTAGCTGGCCTCATATTCATCGGCGATCACGGCATCGAATTCGGAACGCTTCATCTTTTTATTGACCAGGACCATTGGGATGTCCATATCATGAAAGACCCTGGCAAGCTGTGAGGAACCAGTAGCAGTCATGGGGATTACGCCGGCGAATTTGAACTGCTTCGCCATATCGAGCAGCTTCTGCTCTTTTTCTTCGTTATACATGCTGTTGAATACGACAGGCATATAATCTGTGTCTGAGAGGACCTTTTCGATCCCTACGACGGTTTTGGCAAAATGGTAATTCAGGATATCTCCGACAATGATCAGTACGATCGGCAGTTTGCCGGTAATCATGCTCCGGGCGATGATGTTCGGCGTATAATTGGTTTCCTGAATCGCGTCCAGCACGAGACGCCTTGTCTTTTCGCTGACATTTGCATCGTTGTTGATGACGCGGGAAATCGTGGATTTGGAAACGCCTGTAATGGCGGATAATTCTTTTATGGTTGACATATCGGTCCCTGCCTTTAATTGCGCTGAGTAATTGCTGACGGAAGCTCCCGTTCTGAATGATCATTGACATGAATCAGGGTAAGCTTTCTGAATTATAAACTCTTTTTCGGTGAAAGAGCATCTTCAATTTGGAAAAAATACTCAAAACACTTCCGGATGTTTTGATGCTTTTAATCAAAAAGTGAAATCGTTCCCAAAAAGTGATTGACAATCAAATCGTTACATGATAGATTTCAACTGTAAAAAGCATATCGGATTTCCCGGAAAATGTAAAGTATAAATTCTGAATATCAAGAAATATAAGGAATTTTCTCGAAACTCCAAATATTCAGACATTGACCGGTTGAAATCATTTTTTTTTGGGAATTAATGGTAACGTTCCCATAAACAAAAGAAAAGATATGCTCTGCGAGGTGACTGGATAATGAAAATGAAAAATCTTTTAAAAGAAAAGCTGAATGAAAAGGATTATTTGCTTGGCGCATTTGTAGCTTCCTGTGCACCGCAGAATGTTGAGATCCTTGCTATGAACGGCCTTGATTTCGCGATTCTGGACATGGAACACTCACCATTGGGACTGGAGTCCATGGTCGACATGATCCGCGCGGCGGAGTGCTATGGCATGATTGCTTTTCCGAGGGTCTATACGATCGAGACCAAGCTGATGCGGAGAGTTCTGGATATCGGCGCGCACGGCATCATGATGCCGATGGTCAACACACCCGAGGAAGCAAAATACATTATTGATGCTGTCAAGTTCCCGCCTCTCGGCGTAAGAGGCATGAACTCGGGCAGGGGACCCAGATGGGGTGCTTATCCGGATTATATCAAAGAAGCAAATGACGCACTCTTTACAATTTTCCAGATTGAGACAAAGCAGGCAATCGAAAATCTTGACGAAATCGGAAGGATTGAAGGATCTGATGTCCTGTTTGTAGGAACCGGAGATCTTTCCCTGGATATGGGACATCCCGGAGATCTGAAAAATCCGGAAGTGATGGCCGCAATCGACAAAGTTCTGGAGACCTGCGCAAAATATAATAAGATTCCGGGAATCGTCACATCCAGTCCGGAAGCGGCTGCGGAACGCATCAGACAGGGATTTAAGATCGTCAGTATTATGAATGACCTTGGCATTTTCCGCAGCACGACATTGAATCAGATCAACAGGACAAAAGAACTTGTCGGATAAAGCCGCAGCATATACTTCGGAAAGCAGCCGCAGCAGATCCGATAAAGATCATGAATGCAGCCGGAAGGAATTTCGGTTCAGATATAAACAGAAAAACATAAATGGGTTTTTCCCGCTATTAAAAAAGGAGAAGTTATGAAAAAGAGAGTACTTAGTATGGTAATGGCAGCATGTCTGGCAGCGTCAATGACAGCATGCGGGGGTTCATCCACAGCATCCACCACGGCAGCTCCGGCACCGGCAGCAAGCGAGGCAGCTCCGGCAGCAAGCGAAGCAGCAGCACCGGCAGCAGAGGCGGGCGCACATGATCCGATCGCAATCACATTTGCAACCGGCGGCGCTGATACTCTTCCGTCCTATGCAGCAGCAATCGACGTTGTTTCCGATATCGAAGCAGCTGATTCCGCAATCGACATCAATTACATGGGTGCACGCCAGCTTGGCGACGACGCTGAGATCCTTCAGCAGGTCATGGGCGGCACGATCCAGATCGGCGGCGTAGGCTACAGCGTATTCAGCACCTACTGCCCGTATCTTGAGGCAATCGCTCTTCCGTTTGTTCTGAATGATTACACAAAGGAGAAGAAGGCTCTGGTCACTCCGGAGGCACAGGCACTCTTTGACAAGGTAGAGGCAGAGCTCGGTGTGAAGGTCCTTGCATCCTACGACTCAGGCATGAGACATCTCGCAAACAACACCAGACCGATCAAGACACTTGAAGATATGAAGGGCCTGAAGCTCAGAGTTGTTCCGTCAGACCTGCTCGTAAACAGCTTCACAGCACTTGGCTGCAACCCGGCAAACGTACCTTACGGCGACATTTATACCTCCCTCCAGAACAAGGTCATCGACGGCGAGGAGATCAATGTTACCTCCATCAATTCCGAGAAGCATTACGAGGTTCTGAAGTATTTCTCCGAGATCGGTATCTATCCGTTCGCAACCATCATCTGCTGCAATGCTGACTGGTTCAATTCTCTTCCGGCAGATGTCCAGAAGACACTGACAGATGCATTTGTAAAGGGTTATGATTACAACTTCGACAAGTACATTGCAGAGGCGGAAGAGGCCGGCTACAAGGCAATGGAAGACGCAGGCGTTCAGGTCGACGTGATCGAAGACAAGGCTCCGTTCCAGGAGGCAGTTGCTCCGTACATCGACGAGTATAAAGAGAAGGATCCGGCTATCAAGGCGTTCGTCGAGATGGCATCCGGACTTTGATCCTGAACAAAAACGGTTTTATCGTATCCTTCAGCGCCGGAAGTCCCTGGCGGGTTTCCGGCGCGATCCTCCCGGTATTTCACAGTACAGTTAAGACAATTGCTCCATTTGAAAATAATACAGATAGGTAATCATATGGGATTTCTCAACGTTTACAGAAAATTCGCCGACCTGATCTTTAATGTCATCAAGATCCTGATGGCAATTATGATCACCATCATGGTCATTGTGACGACCATGGAAGTCGTACGCAGATATATTTTCGGACTTTCCTTTATCTGGGCGGAGGAACTGGTCAAGTTCATGCTTGTAGCGGTTACCTTCCTCGGCGGACCGGCAGCATACAGGGCGGGCGGCCTTGCTTTCCTTGATCTGGTCGTTTCGCATATCGGCCCGAAAGGCAGAAAAATTATCAATATTATCATTAACATCACAATCATCGTAAGCTGTGTCTGGCTTGCAAAGCTGGGCTTCGAATATTCCTTCTCTCCGATGGTCGCGAAAATGTATTCCACCGGACTGAAGCTGAAAATGACTTATATTTACCTGACAATTCCGATTGGCTTTTGCATGATGATCGCGTTCGCAGTCGAACAGATCCTGATGTCGGTCTTCAACGTTGAGGCAAAGGAGGCAGAAGTATGATCTTAGTAGCTGTCATATTTGTAGTAACCCTTCTGCTGGGCTTCCCGATGGCCTTCGTCCTCGGATACGGCGGACTCGCGCATCTGATCGCAATGAATCAGGAGTCCTTCTTCTCGGTCGTTACGCAGCGCATGTTCACCGGTGTCAATTCCTATTCACTGATGTGCATCCCGTTCTTCATTCTTGCGGGCGAGATCATGAACATGGGAGGTATTACTGAAAGACTGCTTTCCCTGGCGAGAGAGGGCATCGGCTGGATCAAGGGCGGCATGGCTTACTGCTGCGTTGTCCTGGCTATGGTGCTCTCCGCGATCCTCGGATCTGCAAATGCAGTCTGCGCGATCCTCTGTGCCGTTCTCGTGACGGAAATGAAGAAGGACGGATATGATGAGGACTTCACCGGTTCCCTGATCTGCGCTTCCGGCGTGCTGGGTCCGATCATTCCTCCGAGCGTTACCTTCATCATTTACGGTGTTCTGACCGGCGTGTCCGTACAGCGCATGTTCATGGCAGGTATCGTTCCCGGCGTTATGCTGGCGATCGGCTATGTCATCGTCATCCTCTATTTCACGAAAAAGAGGAACTACAAGAAGGCAAAGGAGCATTTCGATCCGCAGACCTTTACAAAGGCCCTGATCAGTTCCATTCCGGCGCTGATCGTCCCGATCATTATTATCGGCGGAATCATCGGTGGCATTTTTACTCCGACCGAATCAGGCGCGATCGCAGTTGTTGCTGCAATCATAGCTTCCCTGATCTACCGTTCCTTTGAATTCAGGAAGCTCCCGTCAGTTCTGCTCAAGACCGGTATTTCCACAGCTGCGATCATGTATATTGTGGCCTTCGGAAATATCATGGGCTGGACCTTTGCTATGGACGGTGTTCCGGCAAAAATCACGGATGCGATCCTTGCAATCACCACCAACAAGTACGTCATCATTCTGCTGATCCTCATTGCACTGGCAATCATCGGCTGCCTGATGGAAGCATTCGCGGCAATGTACATCTTCGTTCCGGTCTTCGTTCCGCTGGCGGAAGCGATCGGCATGGATCCGGTTCACTTCGGAATCATCCTCTGCCTGATGTTCACGATCGGACTGATGACACCGCCTGTCGGCATGCTGCTGTTCGTAACCAGCAACATGGCCAAGATCCCGCTGAGTAAGCTGAGTAAATCAGTAGCGCCGTTTGCGCTTGCGGCATTCCTCGTTGTACTGCTGCTTTCGTACTGT
>JAFUAE010000107.1 GCA_017460845.1 Lachnospiraceae bacterium | reverse complement strand
TGTCTAATGGTATACCCCATGGGGGTATATTTCAAGTCTTTTTTCTTTTTTGACATATAAAAATAGAAAAAATCAGCCGGCACCTCACTCCGAGGTTCTCCGACTGATTATAAATATTTTGAGTTTAGATAGTGTTGATAAAAATTTCAGCGTTCCGTACCTTCAAAGAACAGCGCCAGGATGCCCGGACCGGTATGCGAGCCGATCACCGGACCGATATCCATGATAAATTCCGCCTTTCGTCCGGTCTTCTCTGCAATCATGCTTTCGAGCAACTCGGCATCCTTCAGGCAGTCTCCCTGGTTGATAAAATATGGAGTCCCCTTTACCGGATCGGAGATCCTCTTCATATACTCCCTGACCAACGCGGTAATTGATGCCTTGCGGCCGTGGGCTTTGGCCATGTTGATCAGCTTGCCCTCATCATCCACATGCAGGATCGGGCGAATATTCAGCAGGTTTCCGGCAAATGCCGCTGCGGCACTGACTCTGCCGCCCCGCTTCAGGTACATCAGATCATCCACTGTAAACCACTGGCAGATCTTCGGGCACAGCTCACGGATAAATGCAGCATTTTCCTCAATGCCGACACCTTCCCTCTGCTTCTGAACGGCCTCCCAGACTACAAGTCCCTGGCCGCCCGAAGCACAAAGCGTATCGATTGCAATGATCGTGCGCTCCGGAAATGCCTCCTGGAGCTCCCTGGCTGCCATTATGCCTGTCTGGCTGGTCGAGCTGATTCCGGAGTCAAAACCGATATAAAGAAGATCCTGTCCCGCCTCAAGAACCGGACGGAACATTGCCAGAAATGCATCCAGGTTGACTGCAGAGGTCTTGGAAATGCCGCCTGCCTTCATGCGTGCATAGAACTCCGATGAATTCATCTCGCGATTGGTGTATTCCTTCTCATCCCCGTCGAAGCGGAAAGTCAGGTCCGCGCTCACGACGCCCCACTCCTCCAAAACAGAAGGAAATACATCACAGCCGGAATCCGTTGCGATCTTATAAGCCATTTCTACCTCCCCGGGCCTTTCTCCGGCCCGCAGATCCATAATTCTCTGTCCCCGTCACGCCGGGATCAGAGTATCCCCGGCCGGGATGTGCTTTGCTTCAATCTCTCCATCCCGCCATACCGGGATCAAAAACAGAAGGTTTTTAAAAACTGCCAAACCTAATGTGCAAGACAAGGTTAGCAGATGTTTCAGACAAAGTCAACTGACTTTTGTCTTGTGTTTCATTGTATTCTATAGTAAACTTCATGACAGCGCTGCTGTCGTTTCACATACATGAAAGTAGTGCTCATCTGCGCTCTCACGAGCTTGACTCGCTGACTTTCATAGTAACTGCGCATACATGAGCTAACGCACACATGGGAGGAAAGGAATCTCTGAACAAACGCATGAATTATGATAAAGAACTGATTGCCGGCAAGCTTCGCCGCTGGGAAAAATTTATTCTGAATTACAGGCTCCCTGACTGGGATATAATTCCGGATATCGGCCTGTATATGGAACAGGTGATCTCACTCCTCGAGGAATATATCGATTATCTTCCTCCGGATCTTAAAACCGAACAGTTTGTCACTCCGGCCGCCATCAATAATTATGTCAGAAAAAAAATCATGCCGGAGCCTGTCAAAAAGAAATACTACAGGATCCATATCGTATACCTGATCATGATCTGCATGCTGAAGCAGTCTCTCAGCATCAGTCTCATCAACACGATCCTTCCCGCCGGCATCAGCGAAGAAGAGGTCAGGTCCATTTATACTTCCTACGCCGAGCAGCATCATCTTGCTGCGACCGGCTTCCGCGAAACCGTACGTCTTGCCGCCGGAAAGATCCTTGACCACGAAGACGCGCCCGCCTGGGCCCCGCAGACCATTCCGGACTTTATCATTTTATCGGCGACCTTCGGCGGACTCGCCAGCCTGATGACGGAAAAGCTCCTGCTTCTGGACGGAAAGACGATGGAAGACACTCCGATCAATCCTTAAAAAAACCGGCAGCCTGTCTGTCCCCTTCCGGACAGACAATCGCTGCTGGTTTTGTATTCTGTATACCCGGCAGCATCCGAAGCCTGCCGGCCCTCTGTCTTTTATCGCGCCTGCTGATATCTCCCGGCTTTATATTCCCTGCCAAGTTCAGCATATTCGTTTGCTGCGAATGCAATTTCTTCCCTCAGTTCGTCGCTGAGCGGCTTGATCGTCTTTGCCGGAGCTCCCATCACCATGGAACCGTCCGGTATATCCATTGACGCTGTCACCAGAGCCCCCGCCGCAATCAGGCAGTCGTTCCCGATACGGCAGCCGCTTAACAGGATCGCGCCCATACCGATCAGCACATCATTTCCGATCGTACAGCCGTGCACGATTGCCTTATGGCCGATCGTTACCCGGTCGCCGACGATTGCCGGATACCCCGCATCTTCATGGATCACGGCGCCGTCCTGGACGTTCACCTCTTCACCCAGTCTGACACGGTCCCCGTCCGAACGGATCACAGCGCCATACCACACACTTGAATTCTTCCCGATCTCCACATCGCCGATCACCGTCGCAGTATCAGCAATGAATACACTCGGATCGATTTTCGGTTTTACATTGGCACAGAATTCCATATCTGATCTCCTCTATTTTATCTGGATAAGCCTTATGGCAGCTTAACGTAAACCGGCTCGTGATGGATTGCCGGAAGGATCACCTCTACCAGATCCCTGACCTTCAAGCGCATGCTGGAGGTATTGATGCACGGATGGCATCCGAAAAGCACCGTATCCGGGATCCTGCTGCCAATGCTGCCGCCGGCAGCAGCTTCCCTGCCGGACTCCGGCTCTGCAGATGCGGTATTTTCTTCCGTCTGCGTCTCTGAGAGAAGATCCGTGTCGATCAGGAGCTGTACATGATTGTCATGGTCATTCATCAGACCCATCACACTCACAGATCCCGGCGTAATGTCCAGATACTCTTCCATGTATTCCGCTTTGGCAAAGCTCAGCCGCGCACTGCCGATCTGCGCGGAAAGATCCTTGGTGCTGAACTTCTTATTCCCCGGCATCATCAGCAGATAAAACTTCGTTTCCTGCCGGTTGCAGAGGAAAAGATTCTTGCAGATCTCCGTTCCCAGAGCCTTATCTATGTCCACACAGGCTTCAATCGTCATTGCCGCTTCATGATCGATGCGTTCATAATGCACGCCCAGTCTGTCCAGCAGATCGTAAGTCCTGATTTCCTTGTCAAGACGCCCGGCAGTGCTTGCCGGGCGTCCGGTTTCCAATTGATACATATCCTTTTTCCTGTTATCCTGTCTGATCCCCCCCGTTCCTCCGGGGGGTATCCTGTGCGGGAAATGCAGCCGTCCCTTTATGCTTCGTAATTGTAGAAGCCTCTTCCGGTCTTTCTGCCGAGCTTGCCGGCGCGCACCATCTTCTTCAGAAGCGGATGCGGGCGGTACTTCGGATCACCGGTCTCGGTATAAAGCACATTCATGATCGCGAGGCAAATGTCAAGCCCGATCAGATCGCCCAGCGCCAGCGGGCCCATCGGCTGATTTGCACCGAGCTGCATCGCGGTATCGATATCCTCCACGGATGCAACGCCGTCCGCATAAATGCCGACTGCTTCATTGATCATCGGGATCAGGATGCGGTTGACAACAAAGCCGGGCGCCTCATTGACCTGTACAGGCGTCTTGCCGATCCTGCGCGCGATCTCCAGGATCGCATCATTCATCTCATCCGGCGTATTCTCCCCGCGGATGACCTCGATCAGCTTCATGCGGTCCGCCGGGTTGAAGAAATGCATGCCGATCAGCGGTCTGCCAAGGCCGTTTCCCATTTCCGTTACGGAAAGGCTGGATGTATTGGAGGCAAACAGGCACTCCGGCTTGCAGATCGCATCCAGCTCCTTAAAGGTCGTCTTCTTGACATTCATATCTTCAAATGCAGCTTCCACGATCAGGTCGCAGTCCGCGCAGAGATCCTCCTTAAGGCCCGGCGTGATCTTGGCCGCCATGGCGTCAGCCGCCTCGCGTGTCATTTTACCCTTTTCCACAAGCCTGTCGTTTGCTTTCATCAGCTTGGCAAGACCGCCTTCCGCCCATTCCTGCTTAATATCGCAGAGTGCTACCGTAAAACCTTCAGTCATGGCAAATGCCTTCGCGATTCCCTGACCCATGGTGCCTGCACCGATAATACCAACCTTCATGTTCCTGTCCTCTCTATTTGTATCGTAGTTTCAAATACCAGTTTTATAAATTCAGCATTTCTCAAAAATCGTAGTGACGCCCATTCCTCCGCCGATGCAGAGCGTAGCAAGGCCGCGTTTTGCATCCGGGCGCTTGAGCATTTCGTAAAGCAGCGTAACAATGATCCGGGCGCCCGAGCAGCCGACCGGATGTCCGATCGCGATCGCGCCGCCATTGACATTGAGCTTGTCCATATCAAAGCCGAGCTCCCTGCCGACTGCGATGGACTGCGCTGCAAATGCCTCGTTCGCTTCGATCAGATCAATGTCCCCGATCGTGACGCCCGCCATTTTCATCGCTTTCCTGGACGCCGGCACCGGACCCACGCCCATGATCTTCGGATCCACGCCGCCCTGTCCCCAGCCGGTCAGGCGTGCGAGCGGCTTCAGGCCGTATTTCTCCACAGCCTCGCCGGAAGCAACAATGATCGCCGCAGCACCGTCGTTGAGGCCGGAGGCATTTGCAGCGGTCACCCTCTGAACATGCTTTCCGGTCTGCTCAGCGCAGATGTGTTCAGGCTCAAAGGTATGGACCACCATATTTTCAACGCCCTCGGGTCCCACCGGGAAAGCGCCCTTCAGTCCGGCAATATTTTCTTTGGTGACACCCGTTTTAATATATTCATCATCCTCAAAAAGGACTGTTTCTTTTTTCTTTTTGATCTCGACAGGTACGATCTCGTCGCGGAAACGGCCCTCTGCGCGGGCACGCTCCGCCTTCTGCTGGGAGGAAGCTGCAAATGCATCCAGCTCTTCTCTCGTGATGCCCCAGACGTCGCAGACATTCTCTGCGGTCGTGCCCATATGGTAGTCGTTATAGACATCCCAGAGCGCATCCCTGATCATGGTGTCAATAACCTTTTTATCTCCCATTCTGGCGCCCCAGCGTTCATCCGGCAGAGCAAACGGAGCACGCGACATGCTCTCGGTACCGCCCGCCACGACGATTTCATTATCCCCTGCCAGGATGGAACGCGCAGCCTCGATCACGGATTTCATGCCGGAGCCGCAGACCATATTGACGGCAGTTGCCGTGACGCTGTAGGGGATACCCGCCTTGACAGCGACCTGCCTTGCGATGTTCTGGCCGAGCCCCGTCGTGATCACGCCGCCGAACAGGACTTCATCGACCGTTTCCGGCGCGACATTTGCACGTTTCAGGGCTTCCCTGACGGTAATGGCTCCAAGCTCCGCCGCCGGAACGTCCTTCAGGCTTCCGCCGAAGGAACCGACCGGTGTACGGCAGCAATTTACAATATAAACCTCTCTCATGCTGCCTCCTTAGTCAGTCTTCAGTAAATATCTATTTTCGTTATTCATCATCTTCCCGGTACACATTCATATTCTCCGGCTGCGGCTTTTCCAGGTTCAGATGATGATGGTTCGTCTTGACCTTGAGATAATCCGCATGCACCTTGGAGAAAAGAATGATCTGGCTGGAATACAGCCCGCTGTATCCGGACAGAATATAACATATACTGCAGAGAAGCGCAAAGAACAGTACGCCCTCCGAGCCAAACAGCTCTATGGAAAGAATAATGGATGAAAGCATACAGTTGGTGGCTCCGCAGAAAACGCCGATCAGTCCGAGCGCAGCGCCGAAGCCTGCAGGAATTCCGAAAAACGGGGCAGCCACGGCACCGAATGTCGCTCCTACAAAGAAGGAAGGGACGACCTCTCCGCCTTTATAGCCGGCACTTAAGGTAATTGCGGTAAACAGCAGCTTCATCAGAAACGCCTCAGGGCGTGCCTGTCCCTGTTCGACTGCGCGCACGATTACATTCATGCCTGCGCCGTTATAATCTGTAGTGCCCGAAAGCAGGGTCAGGACGATCAGCAGCAGTCCGCCGAAGACGACGCGCTTTAGAGGATCGGCGAGAAAGCCCTTTTTCATCAGCTCCTCTGTCTTATGCATCACTTCGCAGAAGATAACGGAAAGAAGCGCAAATATACAGGAAATCAGAGCGACCCTCGCCAGCATTTCCACGGAAAAAGCCGGGACAGTTATGACAAAACGGGTCGGCTCCACGCCGAGCCTCATGGACAGAACATAGGCTGTCAGTGAGGAAATCAGGCACGGAAAGAATGCCATATGGACAAAGGTCCCGACGGAACTCACCATAATCGCAAACAGCGCTGCGGCAAACGGGGTGCCGAACAGCGCTGAGAAAAAAGCCGCCATGCCGCACATGGTGGCTACTTTAAGATCATGTTCTTTAAACTTAAATAACTTGCCGATATTCTGGCCGATGCTGCCGCCCATCTGCAGGGCTGCGCCTTCACGGCCGGAGCTGCCGCCGGCAAGATGCGTAAGTACAGTTCCGAAAAAAATCGAAGGCACAAGCCAGATGGTAAGCCGGTTGCCGTCATTTGCCGCATCCAGGATATCATTCGTACCCTGCCCGACCGTATGACAGAACTTATACAGCGCAACGATCAGGAGTCCGATCAGCGGCATCGTAAACAGCAGCCACGGATGCTCCGCGCGGATCTCTGTCGCCGAATCCACGCCGATATGGAAGGCTGATCCCAGCAGACCGCAGCAGACGCCGATCAGGATGGCGACTGCCATCCAGATCAGGACTGATTCCATATACATACCGACTTTTCTGACAGTCAGGCGCAGACTCTTTATCCAGCGGTCTCCCATGATTCCTCCCTTCCAGTCTTCGGAAAAGCGCATCAGCCAAGCAGGCCGAGTCCCTGGAGCAGGAGGAATGCCAGAAGCAGCGGCGCAATATATTTGGTCATAACAACATAAAGCCTCTTGCGCCCGAATGCTATGCCGTCCTGTGTTACTTCGTCGATCACGATCTCCGGTCCTGCGACCCAGCCGATCAGGATGCAGGTGCAGATCGCTACGACAGGCATCAGGACCGTATTGCTGACATAATCCATGATATCCAGGATCTGTCCCACATCTCCGGTCGGCAGTGTGCACTCAAAGTAGAGTACATTATAGCCGAGGCAGACGATCACGCCCATGATGAGGCCGTACACTGTCGTATAGGCAGTTGCTTTGGTACGGCTGATATGGAACTTGTCGATCAGGCTGGCCGCAATTGCCTCTGAAATGGAGATGGCGGAGGTCAGCGTTGCAAACAGTACCATGATAAAAAAGACAGCTCCGACGACCGTACCGATCGTTCCCATTGCCTTGAATACCTTCGGAAGGGAAATAAACATCAGGCCCGGACCTGCGGACATACCTTCCCTGCCCATGAATACATAAACCGCCGGAATGATCATAATGCCGGCAATAAACGCGACCAGAGTATCAAAAATTTCAATGCTGTTGATGGACTGGATCAGGTTGGTCTCTTTCTTTGCATAGGAGCCGTATGCAACCATGATGCCCATCGCGACACTGATCGAATAGAACAGCTGTCCCAGCGCGTCTCTGATCACGGAAACGAAGCCCTTCAGGGTCAGGCCCGTAAAATCAGGCACCACGCAGATCGCAAAGCCCTGCAGACCGGTCCTGACATTGCCCGATCCGTCATCAGCGGAAAGCGTCAGGGAGAAGCCTGCGATGCAGATGATCATGACGAGCAGGATCGGCATCAGGATCTTATTATATTTTTCAATGCCCTTTTCAACGCCGTTGAAAATAACAAATGCAACAATCAGCGAGAAAATAGTCATGCAGACGATCGGGGATACATTGCTCGTAATGAAGCCTGTAAAATATCCGTCCTCAGCTGTCGCCACGCCGCTTCCGGTAAGGAAGTCTACGGCATACTTCAGGACCCAGCCGCCGATCGCGCAGTAATACGGCAGAATGATCGCCGGTACCAGGCAGGCAAAGAAGCCGATAAAAGACCACTTCTTATTGATCACGCCGTATGCGGTCAATGGTCCCTGTTTTGTTCTTCTGCCGATCGCGATCTCGGTGGTCAGGAGCGCGAACCCGAAGGTCAGCGCCAGAATCGCATATACAAGGAGGAAAATGCCTCCGCCGTCCTTTGCAGCAAGATACGGGAATCTCCAAATATTTCCAAGTCCGACTGCGCTTCCCGCTGCGGCCATGATAAATCCAAATGTGCCCTTAAATGACTCTCTTGAATGGTTTTCCATAATTCACCCCGTTAAATATGATGATGCCGGCGCCCTTCATGAAACGGGCTTTCCGCACATTGAACAGTAATTATAGCACAAGTCCTGTAGAAAATTGCATTTTATTAAAAAAAAGTGCCGTTTTTACGACACTTTTTGGTTTCTGTTTTCAGTTACTATTAAGCCGGCCGGCCGACCGGATTTTTCAGGCCGGGCCGGATCATGCCGTCTGCGCGGTCATTCCGCAGTTTCCGCCTCCAGCTCAGACGCTTCATAAGCCTCCTGAAGCGCTTCCGGATCAATGCCGTCTTCCCCGCCTTCCTCACCGGCAAATGCCGGCTCCGCTGCGCCTTCGGCCTCCGGCGCGAAATCATCAGCCTCAGCTTCCGCTGTCTCTTCCGTTTCGGCGTTCTCAGGCTCCGGCTCCGTATTTACTGCCGGCTCCTCCGGTGTCCGGGAAAAACCGGCCTGCTTTACAGAACCGCTCTTCTCCCATCCGAAGATTTCATTGCTCTCATAATCCGCCGCCTTGATCTCAGCTTCCAGATCTTTGATCTTCTCCATAACAGCGTCCATGCTCTCAAAACGGGCAGAAAGCTGCTGAAGGTCTCCTCCGTTCTTCCAGATCGCATATGCTTCATCAGCAACCCCGGCCTTGAGCTTTTCAGCTTCCGCCTTCAGCGTATCAATATGCACGCGGAGCTTCATCTTCCGGCAGGACGACGCCGCCGAGACCCCGAGAAGTGCGATTCCTCTCCGCATGGAAACACCGATCTTTGAAAAGACATCCATAAGAAACCTCCTTATAAAATTAATACGCTGAATATACGTTTGTTCATCTGTCCCCTGCCTGCAGACCGGGATCAGTCGCCGATAACATTGACATAACTGGAGAACGCCGATCCTCTGTTATAAACCTCTACGCTGTCCGTGATAACGCCGGTCGAGGACTCTGCGGCATGTACGAAATTGCCTCCTCCGATGTAAATACCGACATGCCCGGGGCGTCCTACGATATCGCCCGGACGCAGTCCGGTAATGCCGACCTGCGTACCCGCATTGCAGATCTCATAAGAGGTTCTGGCAATGCTGATGCCGCAGCTTGTCATGACTGCATTGACAAAACCGGAACAGTCGTACGCATCCGGTCCGTTTCCGGCATAACGGTAACCCTTGCCGAGAAGGCCGAGCGCCGTTTTCACGATCTGCTGCCGCTGCGGGCTGGTCGTATTAAGTTCGATCGAATTCGATGCGGTACACTCGGATTTTTTGAGCCAGAGCTCATCCACGGTGCTTCCGACGCTGAAATTGCCGATACGGCTTGCATGCACTGCTACCACATACCAGTCTCCATCCTCCCTGATCAGGCGGAAATACGGCTGACGGATATATTTGTCATGCCCGATCGTCGCCCAGCTGCCGTCGGAGAGCTGTACCATGCCCTCTGCAACCAGGAACCCGTTATAGCTGAAGTTCGGTGAAACAACAGTATATCCGAGATCGATCCTCGCGCGGGCATCATTTGCATGATCAGCACCCGGTGCACCCGAAGAAGACACAGAAGCTGCAGGAGCTTGAGAAGTGCTGCCTGCCGAAGCTCCCGGGCCTGAAGTGCCTGCAGAGGAAACTGCTGTTCCGCCCGGGCCTGCTGTTCCGGCTGATGCTGCCGATGTGCCGCTGCTTCCTATACCGACTGTCACATAAGACGACTCTGCAGTGGTTCCTGGAACCGGACTGCCCGCCGAACCCGACTGAACAGGGGAACCTGTCTGTACCGGACCCGTGCCTGCAGTATCCGACTGTGCCGGTGCCGCTGCGGTTGTCTCTGCCTGCGGCGGAGCAGCCGCTGTCGTATCAGTCTGCTGCGGGCCGGAAGCGCCTTCTCCGCTCTGTGATGCAGCTGTTTCCGGCGGTGCTGATGCCCTGGCCGTCTCCTGCGGCGGTGCCGAAGTGCCGGTTGCAGCAGAACCGGTGGAATCAGGGGAGTCCACGAGGACCGTACCGGCTGAAGAGGTATCCTTGCCCGTTGCGGCTGCAGTCGTCTCCTGCGCTGCCGCGCTTTGCGGCGGAGGCGCAGTCTGAAGCGGAGAGGCCGTCGTAGTCTCTCCAAACGGAACGTCGCTGATCACATCCGCATACGCGGAAAAAGAAAAGATCAGGCCAGTCATCAGTAATGCTGCTGTATATTTCGTAAATGCTCTCACTTTTATGCCTCGGTTTTATTTTTGCCTGTAATTATTTATATCGAGTATATCACACGGTTCTAAAAGAAATAGTAGTATTTTTCTTACAGAACACGGATGCCTGATGTAATTTTATCCGTTTATCTTGACAGACGTTTCATCATGATGTAATTTATAAATAGAAACTTCACCTTTTATCCGTAACCCGGTTATTACGGTGTTCACGACAGATTATGACGGGCAGTCTCCACACCCGGTGGTGCTTCCGCAAAGCATTGGAGTATAGAGAGTTTATTATGACGATCGGAGAAAAAATCATAAGAGAAAGAAAGAAAAAAGGGCTGACGCAGCAGGCTCTGGCGGATCTCTGCGGCATCACAAAGCGTACTGTCGCCTCTTACGAAACTGACGGACGGCAGCCGCATCATTCCACGCTTATGAGAATCGCAGATGTTCTGGAGTGCAGCTCGGACTATCTGTCTGACGACAGTATTCTGGAGTTCAAAGCCCCATCGACCGAGCAGCGGTACATCAGCGGCCTCCGCGAGGTATACGGGGACACTGCGGCAGATGAAATCGAGGACCTGATTGCCAGAAGCGTTTCGCTCTTTGCCGGCGGCCGGCTCGATCAGGATGCCAAGGACAAGTATTTTCTTGCCCTGACCAACGCTTATATTGCCTGCAAAAAGGAGAGTCAGAAGGGATGAGGACTTCAGCGATCCTGAAAATTTCAGACAGGCTGGCCGGACAGTACGACCTTTCGGATCCTGTCCGTCTCTGCAGGCAGGCAGGCGTGATCCTGCTCTATTTCCCGATGGGCTACGGTAAAGCGGCATGCAAGGGTTTCATTCTGAAGCAGGACGACAAATGCGCCATCACCGTCAGCTCCGACCTGGAGCAGGACCTTCAGCGCATTGTCATGTACCACGAACTGGCACATTATTTTCTGCATATCCAGACCGGCATCGCAGAAACCATGCAGGATTTTTCCGTCGGCTCTCCGGCTTCGGAGATGGAATACGAAGCGGACATGCTTGCTGCGGAATTGTCACTGTCCAACGATGATGTGATGGAAGCGCTCTCTGAGAGCGGGGACTTTTTCGAAGCCGCCCGCATGCTGCATACGATCCCGGAGATGCTGGACTTTAAGCTCAGGCTCATGCGGGAGCGCGGGTACAGGATCCCCGCTGCGCCGATCAGCGCATCCGGGGGCTTCCTCAGAAACGCAGGCAGTCCGGCCTGACCGGTATGGATCAGGCGTAATATCATGATTCAAATTACATGAAACTGTTTAAGAAAGCACATCCCCGACATTCCGAGGGTTCAGCGGGACCGGCAGTTATTGCCGTCTCGCTGCTTTCTTTGCTCTGTATTCTCATATTTCATTTTCTTCCCGGCAGTATCATCTCTCAAAATCCCGGATCCGGAAACGCGGGAAAAGCTCTCTCCGGAAACAGCGCTTTTACCGTCGGACAAGCTTATGCTCCCTTTGACATTTTCCATATGGAAAACGCTGATTTCTCTGCTGTGATCGTTTCGGATCTGCATTACAGCTCCGGAGTGCCGCTGATCTCCTCCGGGGGAGTTTCCCGTCAGGACAATAAGGATGCTTTTACCCGTACACTGCTGGCGGAGGTCGAAGCCATCCGTCCGGATATCCTTATCCTCTGCGGCGATAATACCGATCTTGGAGACCTTTCTTCCATGGAAAGCCTCTCCTCCCTTTTGCAGGAGACGGAAAAGGCCGGGATCCCGGTCGCGCTCTGCCCCGGAAATCATGACTACAGCCTGAACTCTGCCGCGGATTACAGCCGCTTATTTGCTCCGCTGATGCATGCTGACAGTCTTGATGCTGACTCTCTCAGTTACTCGCGCCTGATCGGGAACTGCCGCCTGCTTGTAATGGACGACAACCTGGGCGGAAACGGGATCTACGGTGCTTTCTCCGATCAGACCATCGAATGGCTGGACTCGCAGCTCGAAGCAGCTGAGGCATCGGGGGAATTTCCGATCCTTATCACCCATCATAATATCTTCCGGGGAAGCATTCCGGAGCATGAGGATAATTATGTCATCCAGAATGAAGGTCTTCCCGGGCTGCTTGAACAGCATCATGTCCGGCTTGTTTTCAGCGGACACCGGCACGGGCAGGAAATCATACATCCCGAGACCTCCTCTGTCTATGAGATCGTCAGCGGCTTTCCTTCCGCGTACCCGTTTTATTTCGGCGTGCTGAAGATAGAGGACGGAACAGTATCCTATCAGGCACAGAGTATTGATTTTCAGAATTACGGAGCGGATTACGGTATGCAGGGGCTTTCCGGCGATTACGGGAATCTCCCGGATATGCAGCAGACATTTTCCGATGCGATCGAATCCATGCTGGAAGAAAAAACGCTTTCCAGAAATGACAGGGAAAAGATCCGGGATCTTTTTCTGAAATTCACGGATGTCTCCCTGCGCGGCGAACTCGCGCTCTATAAACAGGAGATCCTTGAAGATCCCTCATTTCATAAGATGATGATGGCAATCAAGGATACCAACTACGGCCGCTGGGTCCAGTATGCGATGGAACACACAGAACTCCCCGGAACATATCTTTCACTGGAGCTCACGCAGGATCTGTAAAAATCGGCTTGACTTTTATAGTCGTTTTATTGTATAGTGATAAAGCTTTCAAGGCGACATAGCCAAGTGGTAAGGCGTAGGTCTGCAAAACCTTGATCACCGGTTCAAATCCGGTTGTCGCCTCGCTATCGAATCCCGAATAAGCCCTAATATAAAGGCTTATCGGGATTTTTTCGTTTTCGTTCGTTAATCGCTTTCGAATCGTTTTTCGTGAAAATCGGTAAAAACTGGTCGAAAAATGGTCGAAAAAACGGAGGTACGATGAACGAGATCAAGCACACGAACATCTCATGCGTGAAAGAGGAAAAGCAATGCGAAGACTCGAATTCCGGTTTGTCGCACAGATGTTTTTTAGCAGGAGCTGCAGATATGTTTTATGAAGAGCTGAAGCAAATCATAGGATACGTTTTACAACAAGGCTTAAGTGGTCAGCCTTCTATTTCGCTCATCAAAACGCAAAACTCTGAAAAATTTGAAGTTTTGCGTTTATACTAAGATTGAAATGGGCTGTATAGACAATCGGAATTTGTAGAGGAGACATTGTAAATGGAATTGAAGAGAATCGATTATAAACTTACTGTCTGTAAAATTGCTGAGGTATCAAAGTAAGCGGTTTATAACAGCCCGTCTGTTACGGGCAGGTAAATAATGTTACAAATGGCATGGGAGCATTTTGCTCTCGAATCTCACCAAATGAACGGGAGGAAAATGATAC
>JAFUAE010000106.1 GCA_017460845.1 Lachnospiraceae bacterium | reverse complement strand
GCATATCCAGATTTTTTCTGCGAATATCTCCATAGGGCATCGCCGAAACATACTGATAGTATCCTGTCTCGGTATATATCCTGCTGAGGAGGCTGTGTACCGGAAGCACTCCTGAAATCTGCCGGAATTCATCCAGCATACCGACAAAGCCTTCTGCCTTCGTACCCGGTTTTGCCGCCATACGTACTGCATCCCAGAAATCCGGCGTGTGAAGCATCCTCTCCCGCAGCGCATCCTGCTCCGGATCCGTCTGTTTCCCGGCATCCCTGTAAGATGCCCGGATCAGGCTGAGTTCGTCATCGCTGAACCCGAACATCGGACTGCGCATGACCGCTGTCAGCGGTATGTCCTGATGCGGATTGTCAATGCAGGCAAGCAGGGACAGGACCGTCTCCACCTCGATTGCCGAAAAATAGCCTTCCGTACGGCTGCGGGAAGCCGGGATCCCATACTCCCTGAGTATCTCCTCCAGCTTATCCGTGTGATTTCTGGCGGCTCTGACCAGGATTGCAATGTCCCCGTACCTGCAGGGCCTGAGTGTCTGGGTCTCCCCGTTTCTTTCCGTCACATAAAAGCGCTTTTCGGGAGACCGGTCAGCTGTCATCTCACGGATCCTGGATGCGATCATCCGGTATTCAAGCTCTTCGGCGCCGGCATTTTCCTCCTCTTCTCCTTCCCGTTCTGATTCTGCCGGCTCTGAACCGTCCGGGGCTGTCGTATCTGCGATCAGTATCTCCGTTCTGCAGGCACTGATCCTTTCTCCGGATGCATTGACCGAACTGTTTTCCGGATAGGCCGCACCGGCGGAAAGTCTTGCTGCTTCGTCATATTCGACGCCTCCCAGCTCCTTTCTCATGATCCGGTCAAAAACAGCATTGACGCTGTCCACGACTTCCGGACGGCTTCGGAAATTCCGGTTGAGCTCAATACGGATCCTGCTTCCCGTATCCGTAAAGGTATTGTATTTTTCAAGGAAAATATGCGGGTCCGCCATACGGAAGCGGTAAATACTCTGCTTGACGTCTCCGACCATGAAGATATCCGGTCTCCCGAAGCGCTCTGCGGACAGTGCCGCAAGGAGCGCATCCTGGACAGCATTGGAATCCTGATATTCGTCGATCATGATTTCCTTCAGCTGCCGGGCAAGAGTATCCGCTACCCCGGATGGGCGCAGGTCTTCTCCGTCCTGCGTATAAAGGAGCTTCAGCGCAAGGTGCTCCATATCACTGAAATCAACGATATTCGCATCCCTTCTGGCCTTCTCAAACCGCCTGGAAAATTCCTTTGTAAGATCCAGAAGCGTATGGCTGATCCCCGCGCTGCCTGCAAGCGAACGTTCGAATTCCTGAGGCTCCAGAACCAGAAGACTGTCCCGCAGTTCCTTTGTCACATAGCTTTTAAAATGTTCCCTGATTTCTTTGGCTCTCTGCACCTTCTGCGGATCCGGCGCCAGTTTTTTGCTTCCTGAGGACCAGCGCTGAAACGAAACATTCTGTACCGCCTCATAGAGATCGTGATAGGAAACGGCTGCTGACAGGATACGCTCTGACAGCGCAAGGCACTCCTCCAGACAGTCCCGGCTTTTTTCAAGGCCCGGCTCTTCCTCACAGAGCCGGATCCCGGTACTCAGCAGGTCCTGATAATCCGTCATGGTCTCCCTGACCTCAGACAGAAAGCTGCGGTACCAGAGAGAATCCGCATAGGCGCCCTCGGCTTCCTTCAGGCATTCCTGCAGCCTCTCATCCAGATAGCGTTCCGGAAAGGACTGGCTCCGGGAATAGTCGTAAAGCTTCCCGATCAGATCCGGAATATTCTGATCGCTGTTCTTCTCGAGAAAGGTATCCGCCAGATCCATAAATGCCGGATCTGCTTTCTGATACTGTTCCTCCAGCATTTCCTGCAGAATATCGGCACGGATCACCTTCAGCTCGCCCTCATCCGCCACGCGGAATCCGGGGTCTATATCCAGGTACTGATAATACTGCCGGATCAGGCCCTGGCAGATCGAGTCGATCGTTGCGATCCTCGCTCTCGGCAGAATTGCAAGCTGCATGCGTACATGGGAATTGCGCGGATTCTCTTCCAGCGTTTTCCTGAGGGCGCTTTCAATACGCTCCCGCATCTCGGCCGCAGCTGCCTTGGTGAAGGTCATTACGATGAGTTCCTCCAGACTGACTCCGTCCTGCAGGATCCTGCGGATGATCCGCTCCACAAGAACGGCCGTTTTGCCGCTTCCTGCAGCCGCGGAAACAAGAAGATCGGCATCTCTTGTATCGATCACTCTTTTCTGTTCCTCACTCCACTGCATGCTGCCTCTCCTTTGTTTTCGCATTTTCCGTGCGCATCGTATCCAGCGCCGTCTCACGGTCACAGCTTCTGATATTCCTGTAGCGGAAGCCGGGGAGCCTTAGATCAAATCCGCAGATGCCGTGATATTTGCAGTAATCACATTTGCTGCGGTCTCCGTTTCTGAAGGGCCTGATCTCAATGTCCCCGTCCAGGATCCTGTCTGCATCCTCCTGCATGCGTCTTTCGGCATAGGTGATCAGACTGCGGAAGTCCTCCTCTGACAGGATCTCGGTCTGCCTCCTCAGAACTGTGGATTTTTTGAGATCATCGCTGCTGATCTGCTCTGCTGCGCCGTCTGTTTCCGCTTCGGATGCCAGCTGTCTGTCATTTAGGGCAGCCAGATTCCTGCTGCCCGAGACAGCGCCCTGCATGCGCAGTATCTCCGCTCTTCTTTCCTCCGCAGGTTTGGTTTCCGTCCTGCTGTATGGAAGGACCGGATCTCCGATCAGATAATAAAACATTCCCGCGGGTACGATATCGTTCCCGCTCCCGCGTACTGCCGCCGCCTTTTTCAGGGCACTGCCGAGATATGTGACCAGCTGCAGCTCCAGCCCGTTCAGGACGCCGGAAAGTGTAAAGGTTTTATTGCCTGACTTATAGTCCACGATCCTGACGAAGGTCTTTCCGCCTTCATCGCAGCAGTCCAGCCGGTCGATGACTCCGTGCAGGATCATCCTGTCCTGCCTTACCCGGAAGGGGACCTCCGTATCCTCTGTATGGAATGCCCCGTCGGAAAGCTGCTTCTGCAGCGTCAGAACGGTCTTTCCGGTCACTCGGCGGATCTTATCGGAAAGGTACTGATTCCTTGCCGATGAATTCATAATGTTTTCATGGTATTCATCTGCTACGGATTTTACGACACTGTCGCAAAGCCCCCAGAGCTCTTCGGGGCTGTATTCGCGGATATCCCTTCCCTGTTCCTTCATCTGCTTGAATATCCCGTCGAGAGCCTTATGGTAAAGGTTGCCGATATCCACGGCCTCCACGCTGAATTCGGCACGTTCCTTCAGCTCAAGTCCATGCCTGACAAAATGAAAGAACGGACAGCCTTCATAGTTTTCGATCCTGGTCACGGATCCTTCCAGCAGATCGCGGTACAAAAACTGCGCCGCTTCCTTTGAAAGCGGCTTTTTACGGTATCCCGTAAGGGAAGCCTCCAGAATATGATCTGCCTCCGGGCCGTATCCGGCTTTCTGCAGCGCATAGTATAACCCGAAAAAGCTGTCGTCCTTTCCGGATGCGCCGGCCGCACGTTCCGCAAAGATCAGCAGAGCGTCTTCGGCAGAGCTGATGAGCTGTGAAGAGCTGCCGATCAGCTCCTCGATCTGCGGGAAGTGCCCGAAGGTGCCCTTTTTCAGATCCCCGATCACCGAGGAGGGCTTTTGCGGATGATGGTCACGGCCTTCCGCGGCATAACTGACCATCAGCTGCTTCGTGGGCTTATTCAGGATCAGATGAAGATAGAAACGCTGAATGCAGCTGTCGGTTTTATCATCCGGAGCCATTGTCACATGCTGCTTCTGGATCTCGGACCGTTCGAAATCCGTGAAGATCCCTCCGCCTGTCACTGCCGAAGGAATGCTTCCCTCGACTGCGCCGATCACGTACAGGTACTCGATCTCATCGAAGCGGCTGCGCTTCAGATCGCCGACCAGGACCATATCTATCTTCTCCGGGATCAGGCCGCCCTTCATCTCCCTGAAGCCGGTATCCGTCAGGAAACAGAACTCCTCAAGAGTACATGTCTCATTGCCCAGTATCACTCTCAGCCTGTCAAGAAGCTCCGGGATCATCCCCGAAAAGCGGCGGCATTCTTCTGCCTGCCGCTGCAGCCCCTTCTCCTCCAGACGCTGTCCGAGCGCCTCTGACCAGGCTTCCAGTTCTGCTTTTGTGCAGAACGCTTCCAGTGCATCCGCTTTTGACCGGATATCCTGCGCCTGCTTCAGCGCATCCTCCAGTTCCATGACACTGCTGAAATCAAAGCTGTCCCCGATCCTCTCGAGCGCCTTCCTGCCGCGCACTCCGGTTTTCCTCAGGAAATTGTCGGCGAGGTCAGCCTCTTCCCTGCGCAGGGGATCGGCAGACACCAGAGGATTTTTCAGCAGGGATGCCAGATTCTCATAACGGTAGCCGCCTGCAATTGCTGAGAGCACGCTGCGCACATATTCCACGGCCGGGCTTCCGAGGGCATCGGAACGGTCGTCCATGAAGAACGGGATGCCTTCCCGCTCCAGCTCCGCTTTCAAAAGCTCGCTGTAAACCGCAGGATCAGCTGATGCAATCGCCATTTTCTGGTATCTGATACCATAAAGCCTGGCATTGCGGCGAATGTCTCTGGCAATCAGACGCGCTTCATCCGTCGGATCAGCTGCCTTCAGGATCCTGACCAGCGGACGGACTCTGTCCGATCTGATCACGGTATCCTTCCCACGCGGTATATTGTTTTTTTCGGCAATGCGGCAGATTTCGGCGCAGGTTTCCCTGCTCAGCCAGAATAGATCAGTGATATCATCCCCTGTGTCCGGCGTCCTTCTGTACGGATCCGCTTCCGCTGGTATGGTCAGCGTAAAACGGCACCGTTCCGCTTTCGGGATCAGATGCTCCAGAATATTCAGCTGTACAGGAGTGAAACCCGTATATCCGTCAAATACGAGGACCGCGTCCTCTGTCAGGCGGGATCTGCTGATGCAGGATAAAAGCAGATAGGAAATATCTTCCGGGATCGCAGCCTTATCCTTAAGGCTCTCGCGGAAATTCCCGAGTATCAGAGCAATATCATGGATCTTGCCCTGCAGCAGCGGAAGCTCCGTGCGCTCCGCGGCCTCCTTCAGCCTGTCCATGTCGATATCATACTGGCAGAACTCACTGACCAGGTTCATGACCTGCCGAAGAAAGCCGGGTGCATTGATTTTGCCCCGGTAGACCATCAGCTCCCCGGCCGTTTCCTGTACCGCCTTGCGAATGAGGATCGACTTGCTGACATCGTCAATGACGACCGGTTTTTCCATGCCGAGTTCTTCTATGACACGATAAGTCAGAAGCTGGAAGGACAGCACATCCAGGTTGAGCAGGCCATGCCGTTCTCCCAGACGGACAAGCTCCCTCTGGGCCTTCAGGGTGTTCTGCTCCGGAACAAAAAGGTAGTAGCGCTTATCCGGATGCTCTGCCGCCTCTTTTGTCAGCCACTCATGAATATATCTTGATTTTCCGCTGCCGGCATCTCCGAATATGAAATCGATCATTTTTGTTTCCTCGTTACTTTAGGGCGGGGCT
This sequence comes from Lachnospiraceae bacterium, assembly GCA_017460845.1. Taxonomy (GTDB): domain Bacteria; phylum Bacillota; class Clostridia; order Lachnospirales; family Lachnospiraceae; genus Avilachnospira. The sequence goes on along the minus strand of JAFUAE010000106.1, from coordinate 7,314 downwards.
AGGAATCGGCGTGCAGCCGAGACCATGCGGAATGCAATTCACGCCGATTCCCGGCCCCCTCCCTAAGCATAAATAATCCTATATTCAAAAACAGAGGAAATGCTTCCGCATTTCCTCTATATCATATCATAATTCACTGTGTAATAATCATCCCTCCGGGAAGATCATCTCCGGCTCGTCGCCGATTTCTTCTCCGGGTCCGTCTTCGATCTGCGGTGAGTTCATCAGATATTGGCTGTAATCATCATCCGAACAGACGTACAGATAGATCGTTTTCTTCTGGGATGAATCCGATTTGCTGGTCATCGTCAGCTCCACGCCTGTCAGCGCATTGCTGTAAAGCTTGTCTCTCTCCTCAAGATGCACGACCGAATTATCAGAAAACAGTCTGTAATCATCCGTAAGATTGAGGTCTCCGGGCGCATACTGTCTGATCGTCTCCTTGTGAGATCCGGAAAGGCTCTCATTTTCATAGACCAGAGAGATCGTCACCGAAAGGTCATCCGCCGAAACGCTTGCAGGTCCTTCTACCGCCGGCACCACATGGAAAGATGTCTCCGGCGTCACTGCCAGACCATCCTTATAGAGTACCGTGGCATTCGGATGACCTGCATAACAGATACGCCCGCATGCTTCCACATCAAACTCTACTTCATACGGAAACGGTCCGGGTGCTGCAAATGCAGTCAGGCAGGTCACTGCGGAAATCGCCGCAGCAAATATGAAGCTTTTTAAACCCTTCGTCAACATGGCAACAGTATATCACAGGATTGTTACGAACAAAATTCTCTTTTTCTTACGGAATTATTACGAATGGGCAGTCCCTGCGTGATCACCCGATCACTCTTACAAACTTTTTCTTTCCTCTGCGGACGATCAGTCCGCCGGCGAGCTGCTCTTTGGTGTAAGCTGTCTTTGCGTCCGTAATCTTCTCTTCTCCGACTGTCACGCCGCCCTGCTCAACATTTCTTCTTGCATCTCCTCTTGAAGTGCAGAGACCTGCATTGACCAGGATCGTGATCAGATCAGCCTTGCCGTCGGTATAGTCCGCATCCGCGACCTCGTAGGTCGGCATATTCTCGGAGGCAGCTCCGCTGAATACAGCCTTTGCAGCCGCCTCAGCCTTGTCCGCTTCTTCCCTGCCGTGCACAAGCTCGGTCAGTTCATGTGCAAGGATCTCCTTTGCACGGTTCAGCTCCGCTCCCTCCCAGTTCTCCATCTGGCGGATCTCCTCAAGCGGAAGGAAGGTCAGCATTTTAAGGCACTTGATTACGTCTGCGTCGTCAATATTTCTCCAGTACTGGTAGAATTCGTACGGTGTCGTTTTCTCCGGATCGAGCCAGACAGCTCCCGATGCTGTTTTGCCCATCTTCTTTCCTTCGGAGTTGAGCAGCAGCGTGATGGTCATTGCATGCGCATCCTTGCCGAGCTTTTTCCTGATCAGTTCCGTACCGGCAAGCATATTGGACCACTGGTCGTCTCCGCCGAACTGCATATTGCAGCCGTAATCCTGATACAGTCTGTAGAAGTCGTAGGCCTGCATGATCATGTAGTTGAACTCGAAGAATGTGAGTCCCTGCTCCATACGGTTCTCATAGCAGCGCGCAGCCAGCATTTTATTTACACTGAAATGCACACCGATATCTCTCAGGAATTCAATATAATTCAGGTTCAGCAGCCAGTCGGCGTTGTTGACCATAATCGCATCGGACTTCTCTGTGCCGAAATGGATAAATCTATCCATCTGCTTGCGGAAGCAGTCGCAGTTATGCTGAATCGTCTCGACCGTCATCATTTTGCGGAGATCCGTACGGCCGGAGGGATCTCCGATCATTCCGGTACCGCCTCCGACAAGGGCGACCGGCTTATTGCCGGCCATCTGGAGGCGCTTCATCAGGCAGAGCGCCATGAAATGTCCGACATGCAGGCTGTCCGCTGTCGGGTCGAATCCGATATAGAAGGTCGCCTTGCCTTCGTTGACCATTTTTCTGATTTCTTCTTCATCCGTCACCTGCGCGATCAGGCCGCGCTCGATGAGTTCTTCATAAATACCCATTGCAGTTATATATTCCTTTCCTGTCCTTCCATCTCTGACTCTTATTTAATCATTACGCCAGCTTCGTCAAAATAGTGTCCGTCTGGATTATATCCTCCCTGAACGCGCGCGCCGGACTGGTCGCAGTAGTACTTGATTCCTTCTACTGTAATATATCCGGTCTGCATAATACCGCTGCCGTTCATGTAATACCACTTATTGTTGACCATGTTCCAGCCGGTCTTCATCTTTCCGTCAACGCCGCAGAGATACCAGTTATTATTGTAGTATACCCAGCCGATCGTCATATAGCCGTTATTATCGAAATAATACCAGTCATTATCGATATGATCCCAGGCATTTACCGCAAAGGTATTGTTTCCATAGCGGTATCTCCAGCGGTTTCCTTCCCGGATCCATCCGGATGCGCCGTTGTTGCCCGTAATCGTACCTGCGGGGATGCCGCCGATCACTGTGCCGCCTGAAGCGCCCGGACCTGCACCGTAAACATTGTTGATGGTACTGGTAGAGACCGATCCGCCCGGTCCGATCGTAGTCGTAGTATACTGATAGCCGCTCACGCCGGGACCTGCCGGTACAACATAGTTTCCATTATTTGTCGGAACGATATAATAAGCGGAGCTTGCATTTCCCGGATTATTGCCGTGATCAATGTCCTCGGATTTGACAGAGACCGTATTGCTCTGCTGGGACCAGGTACTCTTATCTCCGCCGACAAAAATTGCTCTTACGGTAAAATAATACTGTCCGGTTGCCGAGATCGAAAAGCTGTAGCTTGTATCCGTTGTCTTACCGGTCTTATAACTGGTATTCCAGCTGCCGCTGTTTTTTCTCGCAAGCTTCAGCTCATATTTGTCCACTTCCAGCGGTCCGCTGTAGCTGAGGGCGTAGCTGCAGTCTCCGTCCGTCGTCAGGGAAAGGCTGCTCCACGAAACGGAAACCTCTGCAGCATATGCGGGATATCTGCAGCAAAAGAAAAGGCATACAGCGAATGTAAAAATCGCATACATCAGCCTCGACAATTTTCGTGATTCGAATCTCTCCGTCATCGTTCAGTTCCTCCGCTCTTTTGCTATGATCTTCTGCTATAGTCTTCATCTGCTGACACATTATGTCGTTTCAGTCCCGTTTTTTGGACTGGTTCATGTCAGGAAACTGTCCGGGAACCTCCCGCAGTATCTATATTATTTACCATGGATAAGAACGAAAGTACAGTTTTCCGCCGAAAATGTAAGCGATTCTTAAGGGTCGTATTACAGAACACTTACAATGATCTTCATGACAAAAAGGATCGCCACGACCCAGATTGTAGGCTGAAGCTCGCGGAATGCTTTCACGGATATCTTCATAATTACATAAGACAGGATTCCGAACATAATACCGTCGGAAATACTGGATGCGCATACCATGAAAAGGATCGTCAGGAACGCGGGGATCCCTTCTGAATAATCTGCAAAATCAATTTCCGTGATCGGTGTGATCATCATGACGCCGACAATGACAAGAGCCGGAGCTGTAGCGGCGCTCGGGATCGATCCGAACAGCGGCTCAAGGAACAGCGATACGAGGAACAGAACGGCAACCGTAACGGAGGTCAGTCCGGTCCTTCCGCCTTCTGCCACGCCGGAAGCGCTTTCCACAAAGGTCGTCACTGTCGAAGTACCCAGAACAGCGCCCAGGGTTGTACCTGCTGCGTCTGCAAAGAGAGCCTCCTTGCAGTGCGGGATCGATCCGTCCGGCTGGACAATACCCGACTTTCCCGCGCATCCGATCAGTGTGCCGACCGTATCAAACATATCGACAAATAAAAAGGTAAAGGTAACAACAACAAAATCAAAAATGGATCTGCCGTCCGAGAAGATCTCACCAAAAGCAAAATTAAAGAAATACGGTGAGGTCGGAACAAAGGAACCTCCGGCATAGGTCGTTACGCCAAACGGAATGCCGATCAGAGTTGTCAGAATAATACCGATCAGCAGAGCTCCCTTGATCTTTTTGACCAGAAGGAAGCTTGTCAGGATAATGCCGATGATCGCGACGCCCGATGCGCCGAGGAACCACTCCGGATTCAGCGCCGAGACGCTGCCTGCATCGGAAATAATGATGCCTGCATTCTTCAGGCCGATATATGCGATAAAGAGACCAATGCCTCCGCCTATTGCTTTCTTGAGCGTTGCCGGAATACTGTTGACGATTGCCTCCCGGATATTAAAGAAGGTCATGAGCAGGAAAATGATACCTTCGACAAAAATAGCCGAAAGCGCCCACTGCCAGGAGTATCCCATGCCGAGACACACCGTATATGCAAAAAAGGCATTCAGGCCCATTCCCGCAGAAAGCGCAAAAGGAAGATTTGCGAAAATACCCATGATCAGGGTCGCAACGGCAGAGGTAATAGCCGTCGCCGCAAAGACCTTGCCGAACTCCATGCCGGTCTGCGACAGGAAATACGGATTGACCGCCAGTATATATGCCATGGTCATAAATGTTGTGATCCCGGCTGTTATTTCTGTTCTGACGTCTGTCCCGTTTTGTTTTAGTTTAAAGAATGATTCCATATTGATTCCCCTGTTCTTTCATTGTTTTCAGCAGTTATCCTGCTATTATGAGACACTTGCCTGCCTTCGTCAACTGTTTCCCTCTGAAAAAAACAAGCTGCCGCTATTTAAGCGGCAGCCCGTTTTTATTTAGGTCTTTGGATTTACTTAATTATTTAGCAGCCTTAATTGCGCGAACCTGCTCGATCAGGAGCGGTGTAACCTTGAAGAGGTCTCCAACGATACCGATATCGGCAATCTCGAACATCGGAGCAGACGGGTTGATGTTGACTGCAACGATGTACTCGGAATCCTGCATACCAGCCTTGTGCTGGATAGCGCCGGAAATACCAAGAGCGATGTAAACCTTCGGATGTACAGTCTTACCTGTCTGTCCTACCTGGTGATCCGGGCTCAGCCAACCGGAGTCAACTGTTACACGGGATCCGCCAAGAACTCCGCCGAGCTCATCAGCGAGTTCCTGTCCAAGCTTGATGCCGCCCTCGATATCCTTAGCGATACCACGGCCGACAGACACGATGTAATCAGCACCGATCAGGTCGACAAGCTTCTTTGCAGCCTTCTCAACTGCAAGGATCTCTGTCTCGAAATCTGCCTCGGTAAGTGAGAACTCAGGTCTGATGATCTCAGCAGCGTCAGCCTTAGCCTGATCGAACGGAGCCTTCTTCATAACACCCGGACGAACGGTAGCCATAGCCGGACGGAAACGCGGGCAGATGATGGTAGCCATCAGGTGGCCGCCGAATGCCGGACGGGTCATCTTAAGGTCATGAGAAACATCATGCTGCTGGCCCATAACCATAGCATGATCAGTGCCTGCGATTCTCTCAGGAGCAAGTGTGGAAGCGCCCTCAAGGAAGTGCTGATATACCGGAACCTCAACATCCAGATGTGTGCAGTCTGCGCAAAGACCGGTGTGAAGTCTTGCTGCGCAGCGCGGACCAAGGTCACGTCCGATATAGGTAGCGCCGAAAAGAACTACTTCCGGCTTCATCTGCTTAACAACATCAACGATAACCTTTGTGTAGCCATCGGTGGTATAGTTCTTCAGAAGCGGGCTCTCGCAAAGGATAACGCCGTCAGCGCCGTAGCCTGCAAGCTCCTTGCAGCCATCAGCAACATCATCTCCGAGAAGGAGAGCATACAGCTTGCAGCCGAGCTCATCAGCAAGTCTGCGAGCCTCGGAAATCAGCTCAAAGCATGTCGGCTGGAGAACGCCCTGACGCTGCTCACAGAATACCCAAACATCCTTGAACTGTTCAATTTTTGAGCTATCGTAATTTTCAATTCCCATTATTCAATCTCTCCCTTCATCAGATGACATGCTTCTTCTCGAGGATATGAGCGAGCTCGGTAGCTCTTTCCTTATCATCTCCCTCAAGAATTCTTCCGGCACCCTTAAGCGGCGGTGTGAACGAAATAAGGATGTTTGTCGGAGATCCCTGAAGACCGATCGTGTTCGGATCGATAAGCGGCTCATCCTTCAGTGTGTTGTAATCGAATACATCAACTGTCTTCTCATAGCAGCCGAAGATACCATATGTGCTCATGTAACGAGGAGTGTTGAGCTCCTTGATGCAGGTGATCAGGCACGGAGTCTTCATCTTGATGTTCATGAAGCCGTCCTCAAGCATACGCTTAACGATAACTGTGCCGTCGCCCTTCACTTCAATGTCGCCGGCATAGGTGATCTGCGGAAGATTCAGCTTCTCAGCGATCTGCGGTCCGACCTGAGCGGTATCACCGTCGATAGCCTGACGTCCGCACATTACGATGTCATCCTTGTCGAGGCCCATGTGCTGGATGCCTGCAGCGATGATCTGTGAAGTAGCGAATGTATCGGAACCACCAAACTCACGTCCGGAGATCAGAACACCGCGGTCAGCGCCCATAGCGATCAGCTCACGAAGCATTCTCTCTGCCGGCGGCGGTCCCATTGTAACAACAACGACTTCGCAACCAGTCTCGTCCTTCAGCTTAAGAGCAGCCTCTACAGCATTCAGGTCATCCGGGTTGATGATGGTAAGCATAGAAGCACGGTCAAGAGTTCCGTCCGGCTTAACCGCAACCTTTCCTGAAGTATCAGGTACCTGTTTTACGCAAACGATAATTTTCATTATTTAAACTCCCCCTTACTTCTTCTTCTTAAGATTCATGCCGCCAGAGATGACCATCTTCATGACTTCGGATGTTCCCTCATAGATCTCGGTGATCTTAGCATCACGCATCATACGCTCAACCGGATACTCACGGCAGTAGCCGTATCCACCGAACAGCTGAACAGCGTCACGGGTTACCTGGTTAGCAACGTCAGAAGCGAAAAGCTTAGCCATAGCTGCAAGAGCGGAATAATCCTCGTGATTATCCTTAGCGATTGCTGCTCTCCATGTCATAAGACGTGCAGCATCAACCTTTGTCTGCATCTCTGCAAGCTTGAACTGGGTGTTCTGGAATGCAGCGATCGGCTTGCCGAACTGCTCACGAACCTTAACATACTCAATAGCCTCATTCAGTGCGCCCTGTGCAAGACCGACTGACTGAGCAGCGATACCGATACGGCCGCCGTCAAGAGCCTTCATGGCAATCTTGAATCCCTTGTTGACTTCGCCAAGGACTCTGTCCTTAGAAACGCGAACATCATCGGATGTTACGATACAGTTCTGTGAAGCGCGGATACCCATACGCTTAATGTTCTCCTGT
>JAFUAE010000105.1 GCA_017460845.1 Lachnospiraceae bacterium | reverse complement strand
TCGATGCCAAGAGATGCATCGTCATAAACTGACTTTGTAGCCTCGATCCACTCTGCCTGGTCAACATCAGATACTACGCAGCCGAAAGCTTCCATGTTCTTGCGGCCCATCTGCTGCATACCACGCTCGATTGCTCTCTGCTCATGCTTTGCAAGCTCGGATGCCTCAAGAAGGATATTCTGCTGCTCCGGAGTAAGACCATCGAATACATCCTGGCTGATGCAAAGAACTGCCGGGCTGTAGAATACATCGTTCTGTGTGATGTACTTCTGGATCTCGTGAAGCTTGTTGCCGTAGTAGATGATTGCGTACGGGTTCTCCTGGCCGTCGATGGTTCCCTGCTGAAGTGCTGAGAATACCTCGCCCATTGCCATAGCTGTCGGTGTTGCGCCGAGAGCTGTGTAGGTAGCCATATGAACCTTGTTCTCCATGGTACGGATCTTCATGCCCTGAAGGTCTGACGGATGTACGATCTCCTTCTTGGAGTTCGTGGTGCAGCGATATCCGTTCTCCCAGAATGCAAGAGCCTTGATGCCTGTGCCGTCGAAGCCTGCAAGAAGCTGCTGGCCTACTTCGCCGTCAAGAACTGCATAAGCTGCCTCGTATGACGGGAACAGATACGGAAGGTCAAGTACTGCCCAGTTAGCAGTTGACTTTGCAAATGCCGGGATCGGACCGGTGGAGGTTACGAGCATATCCTGGGTGCCCATGGAAACTGCATCGAGCATGTCGGACTCGTTTCCAAGAGAGGAACTCGGATAAATGTCGACTGTCATCTCGCCGTTGGAAAGCTCCTCGAGGTGCTTTCTGAATGCAACCAGACCCTGGTTGTAAGCGGATGTCATAGCATTGGTGTCGCCGCACTTGAAGCGGACTGTTGCGGATGCAAGGCCGAGAGGCTCTTCATCTTTCGGCTCGGTAAGAACCGGCGGAAGGATGGTGTACTCTGCGCCGCCTGCTGCAGGTGCTGCTGCCTGTGTCTCGGCTGCTGCTGCCTGTGTCTCAGCTGCCGCTGCTGTTGTCTCAGCTGCTGCCGCTGCTGCTGTCGTTTCAGCCGGAGCTGCCGCTGCTGTTGTCTCTGCCGGCTTGGATCCGCCGCAGGCAACCAGTGCCAGTGCCATCGCTGAAGCGAGTGCTAATGAAATAAATTTTTTCATAAGGTTCCCCTTTCTTTATATTGCAGGGTCACAGAGTCATTTCCCCGTGACCCCGGTTAACAAATGGAATGAAACCCGACAGATCAGTCTACCGGATAACCCTCGACCTTAGCATTGTAGCTGTACTCCGGTGTCGGGAATGTGCCGTTGACCGTATCCTCATAGAATGCGTTCAGTGCATCGACCATCGGCTGACGAAGCTCTGCATAGTGCTTAACGAACTTCGGCTTAAGATCCTTGAACAGACCTGTCATGTCATACATGTTCAGCTCCTGTCCGTCGCAGTAGATACCTGCGCCGATACCGCAGCACGGGATCTTCACGGTCTCGGTGATCTTCTTGGCAACGCCTACCGGCATGCACTCAAGGCAGATACCGAATGCGCCTGCTTCTTCAACTGCAAGTGCATCTGCAAGCAGCTGGTCTGCAACTGAGCTGTCCTTGCCCTGTACCTTGAAGCCGCCGAGCTGGCTGATGGACTGCGGTGTAAGACCGATATGTGCCATAACCGGAATACCTGCATCAACGATAGCCTTGATCCTCGGAGCCATCTTTGCGCCGCCCTCAAGCTTAACGCAGTCAGAGCCGCCTTCCTGCATGATGCGGTTAGCTGTTGCAATTGCCTGCTCGTTGCTGACATTGTATGTACCGAAAGGCATATCGCCTACTACGAATGTATTAGGAGCACCCTTAACTACGGATCTGATGTGGTGGATAATGATATCCAGTGTTACCGGAATGGTGGATCCGTCGCCGGTGATAACGTTTCCGAGTGAGTCTCCGACAAGGATCATCTCTGTCTTACTCTCGTCAACGATACCTGCAAATGTGTAATCATAGCAGATTGTCCATGTCCACTTCTGGCCTTCCTGCTTATATCTCAGGAAATCCTTCGTCGTGCACTTTTTCTTGTCTCCCATGGCTTTGTTCTCCTTATTTCAACAAATTGTTTAAAAAACTCACTTTTTTCAGTGATTCCGATAGCTAAGTTTAACAGAAAATACAGTCGTACGCAAGTACACTTTCTGTATCTCTTACATTCCGCTTATCTCTTGAATACTGCGCCTGCCATTGCAGAGCTGACAAGCTTGGAATATCTGTCAAGATAGCTGCCCGGCTTGACCGGCGGCTTATGCGGCTCCCAGCCGATCTTTCTCTTCTCGATCTCTTCATCCGGAACGTTCAGAGTTACGACACCCTTTTCGATATCGATGGAAATGCTGTCGCCGTCCTTGACGAATGCGATGAGGCCGCCTTCAGCAGCTTCCGGAGAAACATGTCCGATCGCAGCGCCTCTGGTAGCACCGGAGAAACGTCCGTCGGTGATCAGTGCTACGGATGATCCGAGGCCCATGCCGATGATTGCGGAGGTCGGTGTAAGCATCTCTCTCATGCCCGGGCCGCCCTTCGGTCCCTCATAACGGATGACCACAACATCACCCGGCTTGATCTCGCCGTTGTAAATCGCCTTAACAGCCGGCTCTTCCTGGTCGAATACGCGTGCCGGTCCCGTGTGCTGCAGCATCTCCGGAACAACGCCCGCCTTCTTGCAGACAGCACCTTCCACAGCCAGGTTGCCGTAAAGGATCTTCAGTCCGCCGGTCAGGCTGTATGCCGTCTCCTTATTGCGGATGACATCCTCGTCAATAACCTCGTGTCCCGCGATATTCTCGAATACAGTCTTGCCGGTAACGGTCAGGTTGTCCTCGATGTAGCCGTACTCCTTCAGTCTCTCCATCAGGGCCGTTACGCCGCCTGCATTGTCGAAGTCTGCCGGATAATGCGGTCCCGACGGCTTCAGTTTCACAAGATGCGGAACCTTGGCAGCGATACGCTCAACCTCGTCAAAGCTGAACGGAATGCCTGCCTCATGGCAGATAGCAGCAAGGTGCAGCATCGTATTGGAAGATCCGCCGATCGCCATATCAACAACGAGTGCGTTATGGATCGCTTTCTCATTCAGGATCTGGCTGCAGGTGATCTGATTCTTCCACAGCTCTACGATCTTCATACCTGTTCTCTTTGCAACAGCAAGCTTCTTGCCGCTCAGAGCCGGAAGCGTCGCGCCCGGCAGACAGAGACCAAGTGCCTCAGTCAGGAAATTCATGGAGTTTGCTGTACCGAGAAGGTTGCATGCGCCGCATCCCGGAAGTGCACACTGCTCGAGCTTGGAAAGCCATTCATTGGTCTTAATGCCTCTCTGTACAAGGCCGGAAGCCTCCATCAGATCCGTATATCCGACCTTTTCGCCGTCCATGCAGCCGGTAGCCATAACGCCGCCGGAGCAGATGATGCACGGAACATCCAGTCTTGCAGCCGCAATGATCATACCCGGAGTGATCTTGTCGCAGTCCGGAATCAGAACCATAGCGTCAAAGCTGTGGCCGTTCATCATACATTCCACGGAGTCCGCGATCAGCTCACGGCTTGCCAGCGGATAATGCATGCCATAGTTGCCCTGTGCGATACCATCGCAGATACCGATGGTCGGGAACTCGATCGGCTGTCCGCCTGCTGCAATGATGCCTTCTTTGACAGCTCTCGCGATCTGATCGAGATGTCTGTGTCCGGGCATTGTTTCATTCTGCGCGTTAACAACACCGATAATGGGCTTCTCAAGGTCTTCCGGAAGAAGGCCCATTGAATAATAAAGCGCTCTGTGTGTAGCGCGCTCTAAGCCTTTTGTTGTGATATCGCTTTTTTTTGCCATTTTTCATACCCCCAACAAGTTATTGATTGTTGCTAAAAAATAAACTGTCATCGCTAACCTCGTCTGCGCCCTGCGGGCTTGACTTGCCAAGCGAGCACGTATACATGAAAGCAACGCATCCCCTTCGCACTTCGTGCTCGGCAGCTAAAGCATCCATCTCATGACGGATCGCTTCGCTCTCCTATGAGATAGGATCGCTGGCTTTCATAGTAACGATTTAGTCACGAATGATATTATCATATTTCACTCTGAAAAATCAATGCGCCCGAGTTGTTTTCACTATTCTTTAACAAGCAAAATGATATGTTTTATATCATTTTGCACAAATCTCAATAATAAGACCCTGTCTGCGTCTTTCCGGCAGCATCTTGCGGGCAGCATCTTCAGTGATCAGGCATCTTCACCCGCGCAGATGCACAGCCCGAAAACTTCTCCGGCTCCCGCCGACAGCAGCGCCTCCGTACAGGCCTCCATGGTGGAGCCTGTCGTATAAATGTCATCCACGAGCAATACGGCGGGTCTCCCGGAAAGCCGGACCGCGCAGCCGAATGCATTCTGCAGATTCAGCAGGCGTTCTTCCGCCCCGAGTTCCTTCTGCGCCGCGGTATTCTTCCTGCGGACGAGCACATCCTCCCGGACCCTCAGTCCCAGAAGCGAGGCCAGTTTCTCCGCAAACACCCCTGCCTGATTATACCCCCTGGTCCTTAAGCGGCTGACGTGTACCGGCACCGGTATCACAAAAGCAGGTTCAAATTCCCGGATCCAGGCGCCCAGACGGTCCGACGCCATTACCGCGAACAGGTCCAGAAATTCCTTCCGCGAATGATATTTGACCGCTGCCATGATATCTCTTGCAGTCTCATCATAGCTGATCATGCATCTGCACTGTCTGAAAAGCCGTTCCTTTGAGGCGCAGTCCCTGCAGAGGCATTCCCCTTTTTCCGCGCGCTCCTGACGGAGCTGCTTTCCGCATTTTCTGCAGAAGGGCTCTCTGATATATGCAAATGTCTCCCTGCAGCTGTCACATATAAGTCCCCTGTACAGGATCTCCGTTTCCTCCCTGCTGCCTTCCCCGCAGAGGATCCCCGGGCTTCCGTCCCTATTGCCGTCCGCCGGAAGCATTTGCCGCTCCTTTTCCGTTCTCCGGACGGAGGCCAGAAGCATTGCCCTGCGTCCTGCCGGGATCAGATCGTCACATACCGGACAGCGCGCCGGAAAAAGCAGTTCCTTCAGCAATTCTGTCGCGAAGCCCTGAGAATCGCTTATTCTCATCTTCATTATTTTCCATTTCCTCAAACACCTGGGGCAGCCCGACCATACAGACGCACTGCTTCGCACGGGTAACCGCCGTGTACAGGAGATTCCGGTTCATCAAAAGATGCGGTCCACGGAACATCGGCATGACCACTGCCGGATATTCACTGCCCTGGGACTTATGCACTGTGACCGCGTACGCCAGCTCCAGATTCAGCAGCTGCTTCCTGTCATATTTCACATATCTGCTGTCATCAAACAGAACTGTCACGGTGTCTGCAAATTCATCGATAGTTACGACCCTGCCGATATCGCCGTTAAACACGCCGCTTCCGTGTTCCTTCGGCATGCCTCTTTTATCGTGGATCACCCATTCCAGATCGTAGTCATTTTTCATCTGCATGACCTTATCCCCGGTCCGCAGGATGCTTCCTCCGTTTTTGCGTTCTTTTTTGCCGTGTGCGGGAGGATTCAGATACTGCTGCAGTTCCCTGTTAAGCGCCTCCACGCCGAGAGCGCCCTTCCTTGTCGCGGTCAGGACCTGGATATCGAAGCTGCCGCAGCCGATATAGCCCGGGAGCTTTTCCGTGATCAGTCTGCGGACGGCGGAAAGGATCTCCTCCGGCCTCGTACTGCGGATAAAGAGGAAATCCCTGCTTTTTTTTGCAAGGTCCACCGGTTCCCCGTGATTGATCCTGTGGGCGTTTGATACGATATCCGACTGCGCGGCCTGGCGGAATACATGATCCAGGCGGATCGTCCTGAATTCTCCGGAAGCGATCATATCCCTCAGCACATTCCCGGGGCCTACCGACGGCAGCTGATTATGATCGCCGACCAGGATCAGGCGCGTGCCCGGAACAACTGCCTTCAGCAGTGCATCCATCAGAAAAATATCCACCATGGACATCTCATCTATAATTATGACATCCGCTTCCAGCGGGTCTTTTTCGTCCCGCATAAACCGTCCCTTGCCGGAGGTCGCCCCGGCGCCGCCCGCATTTCCGCTGCCGCCGTAAGGCGCCGCGCCCGGGCCGCCGTATGTTCCCTCATAGGATGCCGTCGAGCCTGGTGCATTTCCCTCTGTCGGAACTCCCGTATATTCCAGCATGCGGTGGATGGTCTTCGCCTCGACGCCCGTCGCCTCCGTCATACGCTTGGCAGCCCTGCCCGTCGGCGCAGCCAGGAGGATCTCGTCATGATCTTCCATATAATAGCGGATCAGGGCATTGATCGTGGTGGTTTTGCCGGTTCCCGGACCGCCGGTCAGGATCAGCACGCCGTTCCCCGTGGAATCCAGGACCGCTTCCTTCTGTTTTTCATCAAGTAAAACGCCGGTTTCCTTCTCGATTTTTGCAATACGCCTGCCGGCGAAATCAGGATCATACTCACCCCTGACGGCAAGTGCCTGAAGCCTGTGCGCAATATCCGCCTCCGTATAATAATAAGCCGCAAGATAGACCTGCGCTGTGCCTTCCTTTTCGACGGTTACGATCTGCCCGTTCATCTGCAGGCTGACCAGATAATTCTCGATATCGCCAAGCTCCAGATCCAGAAGCTCACAGCTCCTTGCCGCCAGCATTTCCTTCGGGATCCAGGTATGACCGTCAGCCGCTGCGGCAGCCAGAACATGCGTGATGCCGCACCGGATCCGGAATTCCGAATCCCGGGCGAGGCCCATTTTCACGGCAATGCTGTCTGCGGTCCTGAAGCCGATCCCGTCTACTTCTTCTGCCAGACGGTAGGGATTTGACTGAAAAATCACATAAAGCGCAGGACCGTATTTTTCATAGATCCTGTTGGCCATATTTGCGCCGATGCCGTACTGCTGCATAAACATGACGGCATCCCGCATGCCTTTTTTCAGCCCGGCCTGTTCGGAGATATGCATCGCCATAATCTCGCTGATGCCTTTTACCTCAGCGAGTCTTTCCGGCTCTTCTTCAATAATTCTGAATGTGTCTGCCTTGAATTTTTTTACGATGCGCTTTGCAAGCGCGGGACCGATCCCTTTGATGGCGCCTCCGGCCAGGTATCGTTCGATGGCCCCCGCCCCCTCCGGCGGAATGACCTGAAATGATGATGCAGAAAACTGCTCACCATAGACAGGGTGAGCAGTGAAGTCCCCCTCGGCCTCGATCGTCTCTCCCGGACTGATGTACGGGAAATAACCCACGACGGTGATCAGATCGCCGTCCTGCGAGGCCTCAAGGACTGTGTAATAATTCTCTTCATTATAATAAATGATATTTTCGATATATGCGCGAATCGTCAGCAGAGCCTTAATCCTCCTGACTGTTTGCAAGCTCAATGAACCTGCCCGTGCCGATTGCCACGGCAGAAAGCGGATCCTCCGCGACCATCGTGGTAATGCCGGTCTTTTCCTCGATCAGTTTGTCAAGGCCGTAGACCAGGGCGCCGCCGCCGGTCAGGATAATTCCTCTCTCATAGATGTCCGAAGCCAGCTCCGGCGGGGTACGCTCGAGTACATTGTGCACCGCGTTGACGATCTGTGAAGCAGCATCCGCAAATGCTTCCATCGTCTCGTCCGAAGTCACCTGGACAGTTTTGGGAAGACCTGTAACAAGGTTTCTCCCTCGTACCTCCATAACAAGGTTTTCGGGGCGTTTGTAAACGCAGCCTACACCGATCTTGATATCCTCCGCAGTACGCTCTCCGATCAGCAGGTTATGCTTTTTTCTCATATAGCGGACGACCGCCTCGTCAAAGTCATCACCGGCAATTTTGACGGATTCGGATACGACAGGTCCGCCGAGGGAAATGACCGCAATATCGGAAGTGCCGCCGCCGATATCGACGACAATATTTCCGAACGGTTTGGAAATGTCAATGCCCGCTCCGATTGCAGCAGCCACAGGCTCTTCAATGATCGTGACTTCTCTGGCGCCGGCCTGATAGGTTGCGTCCTCAACCGCCTTTTTCTCGACCTCGGTCGCGCCGGAAGGAATGCATACCGCCACTCTGGGCTTTCTCAGAGTTCTTTTGCCTACTGCTTTATCAATGAAATGCTTCAGCATCTTTTCTGTCAGGGTATAATCTGAAATCACGCCCTGCCTTAAGGGACGGACCGCTTTCAGATTGCCCGGAGTGCGTCCCAGCATGAGCCTTGCATCTTCACCGTAAGCCACAACATTGCCGCTGTTTCTGTCCACGGCGATCACCGACGGCTCCCTGAGTACGACGCCCTTTCCTTTAATATATACCAGGATCGTGGCTGTGCCGAGATCGATCCCTATATCATTAGACATAAGTGAGAATAATGCCATATATTCCTCTTTCAATTAAAAAATGTAACGTAAACTGTGTGATGCCCCGCGCCATGCGCCGCGCTCCCGCATCACGCAGCAAAGATTCGAATTATATATATTGAATTTATCATAGTGCATGGTGTTTTTCAAGCAACGGGTCAAAAACTGTCCGGAGCCTCCGGAAAGCTTCCGAAATATATCCGATGCCCAGTAAAATCGTCAGCCCGACGCTGAATGCAACAAGGAACAGCACATGAAGTCTGTTGAACGGATCAAGCCGGTCAAAGAATCCGTACCAGACCAGCAGATCCCTGATCGGCCTGTGCAGAAAATAAATCTGAAGCGTATTCCTGCCGAGCTCCGTGACCAGAAACATGCGCCGCTGCAGCATCAGTCCGACCAGACCGAGTGAAATAACCACAGCCATGGCGCACCATATCAGATGGATCAGCCAGGCCCGCGAATAGAGGTCAGGAGCCCAGCGGTTATAATCCGCGCCGTAAACGACCAGATTGTATTTAAAGAACAGATCCCTTGCACCGACCAGGACCAGCAGGACCAGAAAGACCGCCGCCAGATCCACGGGCCGCTTAAACCGGCTTGCAAGATAGCGGTCCAGAGTGTTCTGCGTACTGAAGTAGCCGAGATAAAAGAACGGCAGAAAGCTGACCGTCCTGTCAAAGCAAAGGAAGCTTCCGACCTGGATTACATATTTCAGAAATGCGACCGCCGGAAACATTGCCAGAACAATTGCGGCAGAACTCCTTTTCCCGCTGAAGCCGTGAAACAGGGGAATCGTCAGATACCAGAGCGTCAGGGACAGGAGATACCAGGGCGCACCGCTTTCCCTGAAAAAGTTCGGAAAGTGCGATTCGAATCCATATGCCAGTCCCTCCGTGAAAAATACAATAATCTCGTATACAAAGTAGAGCCACAGCATCTGTACGGCCTTGCCCCATCGGAACCGTCCGTTCTTGTAAACGCTTTTCGCATAATAGCCGGACAGCATGACAAAGCAGGGCATATGGAATACATAAATGACGTACAGGATGCCCGTGATCAGACGGGTATTGCTTTCCTGCAGCGGAAGCAGAAAATGTCCGACAACAACAAGTATAATCAGGAAGCCGCGGACATTGTCGATCCGCAGATCCCGCTGTCCCCTGCTGTTTTGCTGATCCCGCCGTTTCCGCAGCGGCAGGCTGCTGCTCCGCTGTTTGGCGCGCCGGGTTCTGTTGCCAGTATTTCCCGCCATAAATAAACCAATTATTTGTCTCTGTTCAGCACCACTGGAATCTGAACGGTTTGCATCTGAAAAACAGACTTTTCATCGGCAAACCGTTCAGATTCCAGGAGTGGACAAGGCGCGAAGCGCCTCTGTCCGCCTGCAGTCTCAGAATGCGGAGCATTCTGAGACCTGGCGCTGAACAGATACCTTTATTTTACAAACATCTCAAGAAGTGTTTCCTTTTGATTGTCGGAGGGTTCCTCCCAGACATGCTCCAGCATAGCGTGCAGGATCCGGCCCAGCTCCGGGCCTTCGCTGACGCCGTGCTTCCTGAGGTCAGCCCCGCCGACAGCCAGATCCGTCATATAGACGGGTTCCCGTTCTGCCGCGATATCATTATACAGATCGATCAGGCCGCAGATATCTTCTTTTCCGCAGTCACGGACATAGAGCAGCGAGCCGGAAGACACCAGCTTCAGGCGCAGCAGATCCGAAAAAAGCTCTGCGCTCATGCCCGACATAACTTCCTTGAAGCGGCTGCGCTCCTCTGGCAGCGGCTTCAGGATCCACTCCGCAATCTGCACGGTCCTTTTCCGTGTCGCGTTATCCGCCTTCAGATCCCGCAGCATTTCATCGATATGCTCCGCCGGAATGCCCTCCGTAAGTAGCGCAAAGCGGATATAACGGAACTCCTGTCCGGTCTCCGCACAAAGGTCAAACGCCTGCTCATGCAGCTGCGCATCCCCTTCCCGGCCGGATCTGCCGGCCCCCCGCAGGGCAAAGGTTTTGAGTCCCATCAGCTGAGCAATGTTGATCTCGCGGAAATGCTTTGCAATATACGGAACAATGCCAAGCTGGAAAATGTCAGAGACCCGCTCCATATGTGCGGAGCAGATCAGCTTGGTGATTTCCGTCAGGATCCGTTCTTTGGAAACTGCCTTCAGCCTCGGCGCATGCTCCGAAATAGCGTCGCGTGTGGCATAATCGATATCGAAATCAAGCTGTGCTGCAAAGCGTACCGCTCTCAGTATGCGGAGCGCATCCTCGTCGAACCGCTCGCCGGCATTTCCCACACAGCGTATCACCCCGCGCTTCAGATCATCTCTTCCGCCGTAAAGATCAAGGAGTCCCCGCTTCTCGTTGTAGGCCATGGCGTTGATCGTAAAATCACGTCTCCTCAGGTCCTCCGTGACCGCATCCGTAAAGACTACTTCCGACGGATGCCGTCCGTCCTTATATTCGCCGTCGATACGGTAGGTCGTGACCTCGTAGGAGTGATCCCCCAGCATTACTGTTACGGTTCCGTGCTCGATCCCCGTGTCGACCGTACGGCGGAATGCCGCTTTGATGTCCGCGGGAAGCGCTGAGGTCGTGATGTCCCAGTCCCCGGGCGTTCGCCCGATCAGACTGTCGCGGATGCATCCTCCCACTGCAAATGCTTCAAAGCCCCGTTCTTCCAGTGTACGGATGATCAGCGCAACCTGTTCCGGAAGCTCGATTTTCAGATATCGTTCATTTCTTTTGCTTCGTTTTGCCATTTTAATCTTCTGTGCTTTGCGGAAGCATCTCAATACATATAAGCTGCCTTGTCAAATGTCCTGAAAAAAGAAAGCAAGCTTTCTTTTTTCGTCCATTTTTCAGGAGCTTATACAGTAAAACAGGGCTGACGCCAATAGGAGACAGCCCCGGTAATTGCTCTGTGGAGATCAATATGCTCTTCCCCAGTATACCATTTTGGTTGCAGGCTTTCCGCAGTTGATGCAGCAGTCGCAGATTTTTTCCTGCGCGAACGGGATGCAGCGGGAGGAAGCGCCTGTTTTTTCCTTGACAGCCTCTTCGCACTCGCGGCTTCCGCACCACATCGCTTTGACAAAGCCTTTCTCATTATCGAGGA
The DNA here is from genome assembly GCA_017460845.1 of Lachnospiraceae bacterium. Lineage (GTDB taxonomy): Bacteria > Bacillota > Clostridia > Lachnospirales > Lachnospiraceae > Avilachnospira. The sequence goes on along the minus strand of JAFUAE010000105.1, from coordinate 6,013 downwards.
TCCGCTCCATCTCATCCATGCTCTCCGCCCGGAAGGTGTGAGCCTCAAGATGCTTCTTTGCAGCCTCATACATGTCTTTCTGGATCGTCTCAAGCAGCTCGCCGGTCCTGGTCTCAAGCTCCTCCAGCGCAACCGTGATCTTTTCGTGGGTATCCCTTCTGACCAGAATTGCCTGATTATTCTGGATATCCTTCGGTCCGATCTCAACTCTTAACGGAATGCCGCGCATCTCGGAGTCCGCAAACTTGAAGCCCGGATTCTTGTCTCTCTCATCAACTCTGACACGGAATCCCGCAGCAGCCAGTCTGCTCTTCAGCTCGGCAGCCTTCTCCAGAACGCCCTCTTTTTTCTGCATGACCGGGCAGATCATAACCTGTACCGGCGCAATATGCGGCGGAAGCTTCAGTCCTTCGTTATCACCGTGAACCATGATGATAGCGCCGATGATACGGGTGCTCATGCCCCAGGAAGTCTGATGCACATACTGGAGCTTATTGTCCTTGTCCGTATACTGGATATTGAACGCTCTTGCGAAGCCGTCTCCGAAATCGTGAGAGGTGCCGGACTGCAGTGCCTGTCCGTCGTGCATCAGCGCTTCGATCGTGTAGGTTGACTCTGCACCTGCAAATTTCTCCTTTTCGGTCTTCTGGCCCTTGATCACCGGGATCGCCAGGTCTTCTTCACAGAAATCCGCATAAACATTGAGCATCTGCTCCGTGCGGGCCTTGGATTCCTCAGCGGTCGCATGTGCAGTATGGCCTTCCTGCCACCAGAATTCCCTGGAGCGGAGGAACGGTCTCGTTGTCTTTTCCCAGCGCACGACCGAGCACCACTGATTCAGCAGCTTCGGAAGATCCCTGTAGGACTGTATCTTTCTCTCATAATAATCACAGAACAGCGTTTCGGAGGTCGGCCTGATGCAAAGCCTCTCCTGCAGTTCATCATATCCGCCGTGCGTCACCCATGCAACCTCGGGAGCAAAGCCTTCCACGTGGTCTTTTTCTCTCTGCAGAAGGCCTTCCGGAATGAACAGCGGCATTGCGCAGTTCTCTACGCCGGTAGCCTTGAATCTGCGGTCAAGGCCCTGCTGGATCATTTCCCAGATCGCGAAGCCTGCCGGCTCAAGGATCATACAGCCCTTTACGGATGAATAATCACAGAGCTCCGCTTTCCTGACTACGTCTGTATACCACTGGGCAAAATCCACATCCATCGATGTGATTTCTTCGACCAGCTTTTTCTCGTTTTTCACTGCCATTTATATGCCTCCCAGCCCGGACAGGCCGGGCCTGTTCCGATACTATACTATTTAAGAAAAATCAGTATTTTTTAATATACTAAATCTGTTTGTCCATTGCAAGTATTGCTTTGAAAAGTTTCCGCTTTGCGTTATAATAGCTATGCACGTTTGCATAATGCGGCTTTGCAATATCATAAAGAAGGGAGCGTATCATGGAAGCAAGAGAATTATTCAAATCTTTTTCGGAGAACTTATCCGATAAAAGCCGGGAGCTTCTCTTTCACGAATTTCTGTTTAATGACCTGGTCGGGATCAATATTACCGACACGCGCGGGAAGGTATTGTTCCTCAATGATGCGCATACCCGCATTACACAGCAGTCCAAGGATCTGTATATCGGTCATACGATGTATGAGCTGGAAGAGCAGGGCATTGTCAGTAAATCTGCAGCAATGGAAGTCATCAGGACCGGTCATGACTATACGCTCCGCCAGTCCACGACCGACGGCAACAGCTTCGAAGTCCGCGGGATCCCTGTCTGCAACAGCGACGGTTCCCTGCGCATGGTGCTCTGTCTGCTCACGGACGTGACCGATATCGTCAACTCCCGCAAAAAGGTCATTGAGATCGAAGAATATGCCAATACCCTTAAGCAGGCCATTTCCGGCGAAGGCGCCCTGGTTTATCAGAGCACCATAATGCAGAAGGTCGTGGAAAAGGCAAAACGAATTGCCGAGACCGATGTCAGTGTGCTGATCTCCGGTCCTTCCGGTGTCGGCAAGGAAATGATCGCCGATATCATTCACGAGAACAGTCCGCGTAAGGACAAGCCGTTTATTAAGATCAACTGTGCCGCCATCCCGGAAAATCTTCTTGAAAGCGAGCTGTTCGGCTATGAGCCGGGCGCCTTTACAGGAGGGAATCCGAAAGGAAAACGCGGCCTGATCGAGGCAGCCAACGGCGGTACCCTTCTGCTCGATGAGATCGGAGAGCTTCCGCTGATGCTGCAGAGCAAGCTTCTGCGCACGCTTCAGGCCCGTACGATCCGGCACCTCGGCGGCACCAAGGCGATCAAGGTCGATTTCAGACTGATTTCGTCGACCAATGCGGACCTCATGGAAAAGGTACAGACCAGAGAGTTCCGGGACGACCTGTATTACCGGGTCAATGTCATTGATATTGCGATTCCCCCGCTGGAGAACCGCCGCGACGATATCCCGATCCTGATCAATCATTTTATCCGTCTCTTTAATGTGAGCTACGATCTGAACAAGCACATTGAGCCGGACGCGATGCAGTTCCTGACGCAGTACGATTTCCCCGGAAATGTCAGAGAGCTTCGCAACATCGTGGAAAGACTCATGATCCAGAGCTCGGGCAATATGATTACGCTGCGCGACGCCTACGAATCCATTGACCGTTACGCCGGCGAAGATCCGAGCGGTGCCATGGCCTCTCTTGTGATCAACAACAATGCCGGCCTGTCCCTGAAGGAAATCATGGAAAATTATGAAAAAGCCATTCTTCAGGAATATATCAAGATTTACAAAAACGGGTCCGAACTCGCAAGGCAGCTGAAGACGGATCAGTCGACAATATCCCGGAAGCTTACGAAATACGGGATCCGCTATTAATAAAAATTCATCCGGGTAAATTCTAACCTTATGGTAACTGTTCAGAACCGCCCCGCATTCGCAAAAATGCAATTCCGAATTCAAAATCAAAAGTAATCGCATTTTTGCTCATGCGGGGCGCTACTTGTCAGTACCGCTCCGGGAAACAGATTTCTGCTTCGCGAGCAAGCTCCCGGCAGAGATCTGTTTCCCGGATGGTTCTGAACAGTTACACTTTATGCAAGAAAAGGGCTGCGCCCTATAGTTTGTGTCCTGCTTGGGGGGCAGCATATCAGACTATAAGGAGACAGCCATTTTCATAAGGAGGTCGTCGAACGGTCATATGCCGCATGATGTTTTTAACACATGCCGCATATGGCCGTATTTAGTTATCGGAATGCATCCGGTACGCCGTTATACGGCTTTTTCTTCAGGGCTTCCCTTTCTGCCGGGCTTCATTACGATCTCACCCTTGCCGATTGCCCTGACCGGACATACCAGTACGCAGAGATGGCAGCCTACGCACTTGTCGTGGTCGCAGGACGGTCTTCTCTTTTCATCATCCCAGGTAATTGCCTGGTGTGCGCCGTCGAAGCAGGAAATGTAGCAGCGTCCGCAGCCGATACATTTATCGTTGTCAAATTCCGGATAAACTACATAATCACGGTCAAGGTTCTCTGCCGGGATCATGTTTCCGTTTGCCGCACCGACCAGATCCATCAGGCTGTCAACGCCCTGCTCCTCCATATAGTGCTCAAGGCCGTTCTTAAGGTCTTCAACAATACGGTAGCCGTACTGCATGACCGCCGTCGTGATCTGCAGGGTGGTAGCGCCGAGAAGAAGGAACTCTGCTGCGTCTTCCCAGGTCTCGATGCCGCCGATGCCGGAAATCGGAACACCCGGAATGCCGTCGCGAAGCTGCTGGACAAAGCGGAGGGCAACAGGCTTGACTGCCTTTCCGGAATAGCCGGATACCGAGGATTTGCCGTTAATGATCGGAAGGCCGATCTTCCTGTTCAGATCCACGTTACAGATGGACTTGATGGTGTTGATTGCGGCAATACCGTCAGCACCGCCTTCAAGACAGGCCTGGGCAACCGGTACCATGTCCGTGATATTCGGGGTCATTTTTGCCATCATCGGCAGAGAAGAACCGCGTTTTACCGCCTGACAGAACTTTTTGCAAAGCTCCGGATTTGTTCCGACGTCGGAACCCATCGCATGAGAGGTCATCTGCGGACAGGACAGGTTCATTTCGATCATGTCCGCGCCGGCTTCCGTCACGAGACGTGCCAGTTCTTCCCAGTCTTTCTCCGTCGGTCCCATAATGGAAGCAATGAGGACCTTATCCGGATAATTTTCTTTCAGCTTTCTGAGATCCGCGAGGTTCTCCTCCAGGGAGTGCTCCGCGATCTGCTCCATATTTTTAAAACCTACAAATGGCGTTCCTTCCTTAGTCAGGGCGTCAAAACGCGGGGAAACCTCATCGATCAGGAAGTCCGCCGGTCCGATCGTCTTGAAAACGATGCCGCCCCAGCCTGCGTCGTAGCATTTTGCACACATCTCGTAGCAGTTGCCTACCGGTGAAGAAGACAAACAAAACGGATTTTCAAAGTGTACGCCAAGAAATTCAACAGAAAGATCTTTCTTTACCATCTTATTTACCTCCTAAGAATTTATCGATCGCTTCAGCAGCGTCTTTGCCCTTTTGTACGGCGGCAACAACTGTCTTGTCGCCCTGAACGATGTCGCCTGCAACAAAAACATTTCCATCTGCATGAATATCTTCGAAAGACGCTGTATCCAGTCCCAGCTTGCCTGCGGAGCTCTTCTGGCCGACTGCCAGCACGAACAGATCCGCTTCGATCTCCAGCTCGCTCTTAAGCCTGCGATGCTTAAACTTGACTTCTTTGCCGTCAACCTCAACCGGTGCATATCCGTCAATAATCGTAACGTTGTTTGCTCTTGCGGTCTCAAGCTCTTCCCTGCTCGCACGGAAATCCGCAAGCTCCTTTCTGGTTACGCAGGTTACATTCTGAACGCCGAGTATCTTCAGCGTCGTAGCAGCATCCATAGCGGTATCACCGCCGCCGATAACGACTGCGTTGTCCGGAAGATCGATCTCTCCGCCCTTTTTTGCCACTTCTGCAAGGAATGTAATACCCGGACATGCATACGGGTTGTCTTTGAACATATCAAGGATCTGTGCCTCGCCGATACCTACCGCAACCAGTACCGCATCGTAATCCTTCTTCAGTTCTTCCAGTTTGGCCCCGTCGACTTCCGTTCCGCAGCAGAACTTAGCGCCAAGTCCTGCGATACGCTCTACTTCCACATCTACGATATGGTTCGGAAGACGATACTCCGGAATACCGTTTCTTAAAAATCCGCCCGGCTTCTCATTTTTCTCATAAATATCTACCTCATAGCCCTTCTGCAGCAGGGAAGCCGCAGCCTGAAGGCCGGCCGGACCGCCGCCGACAATTGCAACCTTCTTTCCGGTTGCAGGACCCTTCTCCAGAATCTTCATGCCGGTCTTTTCTTCAAAATCTGTAACAAAACGCTGGATCCCGCCTATATCGATCGGCTTGTCGATGCCGCTGCGGGAACATCCGAGCTGACAGTAGTTCTCTGTCGGACAAACTCTTGCGCAGACAGCACCCAGTGCATTGTTTCCGCGGATCGTTTCAGCAGCGCCTTTAAAATTGCGGAATCTTACGCTGCGGATAAAACGTGCGGGATCTGTTCCGGCAGGACATGACTTTGAACATGGTGCATCGTAGCAGAGCAGGCAGCGCCCTGCTTCTTCCATGATAGTAAGCATAGTATATGCCGGCTTCAGTTCTTTCTTATAATCTTGCGTCATGACTATTCTATCCTCCTAAATCTGTAAAAGCCGCTCTGAAAGAAACAGCTGTGAATGACTCAGGCTGCCGGATGATTATCCTGAAAAAGAGATTATCCGGCAGCCGATAGATATATGCTTATAAGATACTCAGACAAATCCGGCAAAACCGGGAATTATAAACCGCCCTTTTCGTCGAGCTTGAGGACTGCATTGAGCATGACGCTCGCAGCCTTGGTGCAGAGCTCATCGGATGTGTGCTCCGGCTCGCAGTGGGAAAGTCCTTTCTCCGAAGGTGCAAATATCATCGTCGTC
>JAFUAE010000104.1 GCA_017460845.1 Lachnospiraceae bacterium | reverse complement strand
TGGTAACAAACATCTTTGGATCATTCAAACTTGCAGTTGATGAGATGGATTCTCACGCTGAGACAAAGTCCCAAACCGGCTCTGCCACTGCAGTTCGTTGATCTTTAAAAATCGAAAAAGTAATTGTTGAGCAAACACTATGTAGATGCGCCGGATAAGTCCAGCGGCAAGCGCAGACAGCATATCCACATCCAGTACGATGGACTTGGATTCATCCCTCTGAATGAGCTTTTAACAAGTGAAAAGGCGTGACCGAAGCCACGCCTTCCCATCTTTTTCAATTCTTAAATATTTACTGTTTTACGACGCCCCGCCAATCTGGGCGCTTTTTTGTATACTTTTCTTCAGCTTATCAGATTCCGGAATACTTTTCCTCTCTCCACTGCTTTGCTTTCTTCAGGCTGCCGAGTTCCTTAAGCTTGGCATTAAACTCGCTGACTTCTTCATTTTCCCAGCACATGCCAAGGCAAAGCGTATCAAGCCACTCTTCCCTCATCATTGCGAATCCCATCGCCTCTACGCAGCGGTTGATGGATCTCTTCTGAAGAGCCATTGCGTTTCTCGGAACCATCGCAAGATCCTTTGCAAATGCCTTTACCGCCTCGTCCAGCTCCTGATATTTGAGCTCCGGCTGTGTCTTTTTGTCATACTTATTCTCCGGGTCACATACCACGCACTGGTTTGCCACACCGATCTCGACTGCTGTCTTTCCGTCATAGAACTTACCGGTCAGAAGATACTCCCTGCACTTGCGCAGATGCATCATATAAGGCATTGCAAGGAAGGTTGCACCCTGTCCGAACTGGATCTCGTTGACACCCATGGATGCATCGTCGGAAACGATACAGAAGTCACATGCAAGTGCGATGTCATGCGCACCGCCATAGCAGTAGCTGTGTACCTGTGCGATTGTCGGCTTGGTCATATCCCAGATTTTCTTCCTGGTACGGTTGCCGTATTTCTCATAGGCTCTGCGCTGCGTCTCATTTGTCTCTTTACCGACAGTCGTACTGAGGTCAAAGCCTGCAGAGAAGCATCTGCCGGCGCCCTTGATCACCACGACCTTAATGTCTTCCTGCTCTTCAAAATAATCGCAGGCATCCGCAAGTGCAGCATAGGTAGCACGGTTGATCCCGTTCATTTTGTCGGGTCTGTTGATAATGATATAACCGATGTATCCCTTTTTCTCACACAACACAAGTTTTTCTTCTTCCATTTTTCACGCCTCCTTGCTTTTCCGTCTGGAATTCAGTACCGGGTATAAGCTTGCGCTGCTTCGCTGCTCCCGCATCGCGCTTCTCCCCTTCTTTTAGGGTATAAGCTCGCGCTGCTTCGCTGCTTCGCACCTCCCGCATCGCGCTTCTCCCCTTCTTTTGAGGTATAAGCTGCGGATGACTCCGTGCTTCGCACTCTCGTCATCCGCAACCGACATTCGGAAATCGTCCCGCTCGTTTCACTTCGCGTGACTTTTTTTCCTCATATCGGTTGCCTTCCCAAATGTCCTGGGAAAAGCAAGCAAGCTTGCTTTTCCCGTCCATTTGTTAAGAGCTTATACGACAAAAAAGGACGCCTACGCACGAGAGTATTTTTCTCTCATGTCGTAAACGTCCTTGTTTACAATGGGAATTCTACACTATCTCTTTCTTCTTGTCAAAGGAAATTAAAAAGAGCTGCCGCTTGATAAGCGGCAGCCCGGATGATCTGCGATCTGTCTTATTCCACAGTATATGGAAGAAGCGCGATATGTCTTGCTCTCTTGACAGCAACGGTCAGCTCTCTCTGATGCTCTGCACAGTTACCTGTGATACGTCTCGGAAGGATCTTGCCTCTCTCGGAGATGTACTTCTTCAGTGTAGCAACATCTTTGTAGTCGATCGGCTTAGCCTTTTCGCTGCAGAATACACATACCTTACGTCTTCTGCGGAAGCCGCCCATCTTCTTCGGGCGTGCGCCTTCTTCTCTCTGAAATGCCATCGGTATTTCCTCCTTGTTATTCGCTAGTGCTTAGTTAAACGGCAGGCCTTCGTCTTCTACGCCCTCAGGAATATTCATGAAGCCCTCGAAACCTTCTCCCGCTGCAGAAGCTGCCTGGGAGGGAGCCTGCTGCTGATTGGAGCTGTAGGATCTGTTCTGGTTCTGATAGCCGCTGTTCCCGCCATATGAGGAACCGCCGCGGTTCTCGGAAGCCGCCTTGCTCTCGGCAAACTCCTGGTCTTCGATCACGACATCTGTCGTGTAGACCTTCTGTCCTTCCTTATTGGTGTAGCTGCCTGTCTGGATGCGGCCGGTCGCCGCGATCTTTGTGCCCTGATGCAAGTATCTTTCGGCAAATTCAGCCTGTCTTCCGAATGCAACACAGGAAATGAAGTCCGCTGTCGGCTGACCCTCCTGCGCAGAACGGCGCCTGTCGACAGCCAGCGTATATCTTGCAACTGCCATGCTGTTCTCACCCTGAGTATATCTGATATCAGGATCTCTTGTTAATCTGCCCATTAAGATAACTTTATTCATTTGCTCACTCTTTCTTACATTAGTCTGCTTTTTTTACGACTAAGTATCTGAGCACAGGCTCAAAAATGCGAAGCTCTGACTCAACACCGTTCGGTGTCTCGCTGTCGCCCTCAAAGTTGATGAGGTAATAGAAACCGTCTGCCTGATGCTGGATCTCGTAAGCAAGTCTCTTCTTGCCCCACTCCTCGACCTCGCCGACAGTGCCGTTATATCTCTCGATATAGCTCTTTACTCTGTCGATAGCGGCAGTTCTTTCCTCTTCTTCGAGTTTCGCACTAAGAATAACTGTAACTTCATACTTATTCATGTGTTTGTCCTCCTTTTGGTCTCCGGCCCCTGCAGCCAACAGGAGCAAGGAAATGAATGTGTCACGGATTAACATTGTAACAAATCGCCTGCAAACTTGCAAGCACTTTTCCGCGATGTTTTGCATCTGTGCTTCAGGCTCGCAGCACCTGGTTCCGATGTCTTACGCTTCCGTATGGTCATGTGCCCAGGGATCCTTCATTTCCATCTTCGGCGGCTCCCCTCCCGGTTCCTTCAGTCCCAGGGATACAGCGCTGTAATCCCTGCCCTTTGTAATCTTCAGGAGCTGCCTCATATACCGGAAGCAGGCCGCTTCTCCTTCGTCCTTCATGACCTCCAGGCATTTCTCCAGCACACACTGCGTATCCTCATTCATGATCAGATACTTTTTTGAGATCTGGAAATGCTCCCAGGCCGAAGCCGGTGTATAATTTTTTCCCTGATACACAATGCAGGCAGCCCTGCGGTCGCATACCATCTCCATTACATACTTCATCGGCATGCGGTTGCCATAGACCGTACTGCCGTTCAGGATCGCGTAATCGATCCAGTACTCAAAATGATGCTTGTTCCGCCCCTTATGATGCAACCAGGAAACGGACAGTCCTTCATTGACCCGTCTCTGCACGCCGTTCGGCGACCGATGTCCGTCAAAGTATCTGACGCCGGACCAGAACTCTGTCGGGGAAAACTTGGACAGATCGTGCACGATCCCCTGCCAGCAGAGACCGCAGGAAAAGCACCCCTGCGCCACATAAAGCTTATGCTTCAGAATCGTCTTCAGGTGCCCGAAAAAGCGTTGTGAAAATGTCATGCTCTGATATGCGAATTTTTCCATGAAAGTTATCATATCACAAAGTATGTTTTCATGCTATAATACCGAAGCCGATACTAACTGATTATATTTGGAAGGTTTTTATGTCAGAATATGCTACAAAATGGGCAGATCCCGGCCTGTTGGAATACAGGGAGCTTGCAATTGAAGATCTGAAGAGACTTTCAGCCTATTACGCACTGCGCCCCAGCAAAAGCTGCGACAGCTCGCCGCTCGTCAGTTATCTCTATAAATACTATTATCAGGTCAGGTACTGTGAGGCCGGCAATGCGCTGCTTCTGTGCTACTGCGGAGACGAGCAGCCTTACGGTTTTATCCCCTTCTGCCGTGAATCGGAGCTTGAATACTATTTTAAAATTCAGGAATCCTTTTTCAATCAGGTCCTCAAGGTCCCTGTGGTCATCTATTCCGCCGATGCTGAGGGCGTCCGCTGCCTGCAGGAAACCGGCGCGCTGGACAATTATGAAGTAATTCCCTCACTCGACTCCAGAGACTACATTTACAGCGGTGATGATCTGCGTACCCTCGCAGGCCGGAAATACTCCAAGAAAAGGAACCACATACATAAGTTCCAGGCAGCCTATGGCGACCGCTGGGAATACCGCAGCCTCACCTATGCAGATGCGCCCGCCATCAGGGAATTCCTGGATGGCTGGATGCGTAAGAAAAGGATCGCGGAGCTTGCGGAGACGGGCATAACCGAAGAGGGCGATGTCTTTAATCCCGCTGAGGAGCTTGACGGTGAATACCGCGGCATCGTCAATCTGATCAGTCTTCCCGAGGCTTATTCATATATGAAGATCGGCGGCATTTTCATTGACGGGAAGCTCAGTGCTTTTTCCATCGGCATTCACAGCGAATCCATGTCCATGGCTATCATCGATGTCGAAAAGGCCGACGGCGAAATCGACGGGCTTTACCAGATGATCAACCAGCAGTTCCTGCTGCACGAGTTCCCGGATGTCGAGCTGGTCAACCGTGAGGACGACGTCGGTATCGAAGGGCTCCGCCAGTCCAAGCTTTCCTATTATCCGATCGACTATGCAGAGAAATTTACTCTGAAGCAGAAAAACTTTCCGGCCTGATATTTCAGGTTCGGAAAGTTTTTTATTCGGTCTCGCTGCCGCATCTATAAATTCGAGTTTAATTTTCAGGAGAGCTCCTCGTCCTCTCTTTTTTTCACTCTGCTCTGCTTCCTGATAAATTCCATAAACTCTTTTACCACATTCTGCATCACACGGTTCTTATTGTAGAGCATATAATAGGTCGCTTTCACGGAAGGGTTCACGATCTGCTTTGCCACCACCCGGCTGCTTGTCCGGCTGCCGATGATTTCGTCCGCTTCTCCCGGATAGATGGAAATGCCGACGGACTGTCTGGAAAGCTCATATGCGGAAAGGACATTTGTATATCTGCACACAATGCGCGGCTTCTCTTCACTGTCGCTGTACCAGCTTTTGACAGTCTCAAAACGCTGCTCGCGGTCCGGAATGATCAGGTCGTAGGACAGAAGATCCTTTGCGTTGACCGTTTCCTCCCCGGATTCCGCAAGCGGATTATCTTCCGGAATAAACGCTGTCCAGTATTCCTGGTACAGCTTATAGTATCCGATTCCTTCAAGATCTGATATATCCGCCAGGATTGCAAAATCACAGAGTCCGTTTTTCACCCTGACATTGATGTCATCGGCGGTTCCTGTCCAGAGATTGAACTGCACCAGGGGATACTGCTGATGGAAGAGGCTGATCCAGCCGCTCAGCTCCCTCAGTGTATGCCCCTCGACCGTGGAAATATAGATCGTGCCATTAAGACCCTGCCCCATTTCCTTTACAGTCGCAGACGCCTTATCAGCCAGCCCGAGGATCTGGGCCGCATACTGCTTCAGCATTTCCCCCTCCGGCGTCAGTGCCAGAAAGTGAGGCCTCCGCACAAATAAAAGAACACCGAGCTCCTCTTCCAGGTCCTTGATCTGTTTGCTCAGCGGCGGCTGTGCGATATTGAGCTTTTCCGCGGCCCGCGTGAAATTCATTTCCGTCGCGGTCTCATAAAAATATCTCAGATGTCTCAGTTCCATCAGACTCTCCCTATATGTTTATGAAAGTTCCTCTCGGATGCGGATCTCGCCTTCGGGGAAGTGTTCGGCATTCAGCAGTCTTGCCAGCGCGGTATCGAGTCCTTCATCCGCATACAGCATTTCCTGTTCTTCCTCCGTCAGCTTCCATTCATAAATAAAGTCAAGATGGCGGTATATCTCCTTATCCACCGGGATCAGAAAGCACCACGGATGTCCCTCGTACATCATCTGGTCGAGAACAAAGGCCATAACCTGATCCATATAGCCCCGGTGACGACAGGCCGGATCCGTGCAGATCCCCATCAGATAGGGTACCTGCAAATGCAGGCTGCCGCTGCCGAAAAAGAGTTCGGCATCATAATAGCGGATGTGTACCATGGAAAGGATTTTGCCTTCCTCCTCCAGGACCGCCACATGTCCGTTTCGTATTCTGCCCTGCACAGCGCCGTCCGCATTGACAGTGCCGTAGTATTCCTCCATGAATTCCGGATCATCACCGAAGCATTCGATGAAGAGAGGGATCGTGGAGGCGTATTCATTTTTTTCGAGAAATCGAACCATAGGTGTTCCTTTTTGCTCGCGTGGCTTTTTTGCTCATGTCTGTTGCCCCGTCGCTTTTGATAAGCTCCGTGCCGCTACGTGCTCCGCACTCCCGCGTCACGGCAACATCCATTCGCAAATCGCCCCGCTCGCTTTGCTCGCGTGGCTTTTTTGCTCATGTCTGTTGCCCCGTCTAAATCATAAGCAGTTGGATAAGCAAGCTTTTCCAACTGCTTCCGATTTATCCGGGAGCTTATCACACATAGTATAATAAATCCGTATAATCCGGGTAGGGCCAGCTCTGTTTGTCGACCATGAGCTCGAGTTCGTCTACGATGCGGCGCTCCTCTTCCATGGCCGGAAGGATGCGCTCGAAGGCGTGCATGCCGGCTTCAAATGTTCCCGCCGGCTGCTCCTTAAGTGCTTCCTGCAGTTTGACATTGTTCGCATTCAGCGCCCGGATATGCTCGTTGATATCCGTCAGCAGCTCCATCTCGTGATCCACGTTGAGACCGAGGGCCTGCTTGGATTCGATGCCGTACGCCAGCTCGCTGCTGTACTTGATAACTGCAGGCATGATGTCCTTTTCTGTCATCAGGATCATCGTACGCGCTTCGATATTCACAATATTCGTGTATTTGCTGACGCCGATCACGGCACGGGCCTTAAGCTCCTCTTCGGTCGTGAAGATTCCGTGGGATTTGAGCAGGTTCACATTTTTCTCATCTGTATAATGGGAAAATGCTTCCGGCGTGGATTTGTAGTTGGAAAGGCCGCGGCGTTCCGCTTCCTTTACCCATTCCTGGCTGTAGCCGTTGCCCTCGAACAGAATACGCTCATGTGCGATCAGTTCCTCACGTATCAGCTTTCTGACTTCATCCTCAAACTCCGGCTTTCCCGCAAACGGGCTCAGCCTGTCCGCAAACTGCTTCAGGCTCTCCGCGACTGAGGTATTGATCACATAATTTGTACAGGAAACATTTTCCGCGGAGCCCGGCATACGGAACTCAAACTTATTTCCGGTAAAAGCAAAGGGAGAAGTTCTGTTGCGGTCGTCATTCTGTTCTTTTTTGGATGCTTTTTCGTATGCAGTCTTAAGATCCGTCTTATTTATAATCGCGTCCACGACCATGCGCAGCCTGTCTCCAAGATACATGGATACGATCGCAGGCGGAGCCTCATTGCCGCCAAGACGATGATCGTTGGCCGCGGAAGCCACGGAAACTCTCAGCAGATCCTGATAATCATCGACTGCCTTTATAACCGCCGTCAGGAAAATCATAAAGCGCAGATTCTTCTCCGGCTCCTTGCCCGGCTTGAGAAGATTTTCACCCTCCGCCGTCGTCAGGGACCAGTTGTTATGCTTGCCGGAACCGTTGATGCCTTCGAATGGCTTCTCATGCAGCAGGCAGACAAAGCCATGGCGGTTCGCCACCTTTTTCATGATGTCCATGATCAGCTGGTTGTTATCGACTGCAATATTGGCCCTGGCGTAGATCGGCGCCATCTCATGCTGGCAGGGCGCGACCTCGTTGTGCTCGGTCTTGGAGTAAATGCCGACCTTCCAGAGCTCTTCATCCAGCTCCTTCATGAAGGCCTTGACTCTCGGCCGGATCGTACCGTAGTAATGATCCTCCAGAACCTGTCCCTTCGGCGTCGCGGCGCCGAAAAGCGTGCGCTCCGTCAGGATCAGGTCGCGGCGCTTGGCGTAATCTGCTCTATTGATCAGGAAATACTCCTGCTCCAGGCCGACCGCGGGATAGACATATCTGGTCGTCTGCCCGAACTGTTTCAGGAGCCTCACCGCCTGGTGATTGATGGCGTCAAGACTTCTGAGCAGCGGAGTCTTCTTATCGAGGACCGCGCCGTCAAAAGAACAGAATGCTGTAGGAATACAAAGGGTGTCCTCCCGGATAAATGCATCCGAAGTCGGATCCCAGACCGTATATCCTCTGGCCTCAAAGGTCTCGCGGATACCGCCGGACGGGAATGAGGAGGCATCTGATTCGCCCTTCATCAGGGTTTTGCCTTTCAGCTCAAGGATCGGCTCACCTTCCTTGTTTCTGTCCAGAAATGCATCATGTTTTTCAGCAGTCGCACCTGTCATCGGCTGGAACCAGTGCGTGAAATGCGTGGCGCCCTTTCCCACTGCCCAGTTCTTCATGGCTTCCGCCACCACATCCGCAAGAGGACGTTCCATCGGCATGCCCTCATTGCGCACCATCATCAGCTTTTTGAAGGACTCGCCGTCGAGCAGCTGCTCCATGACCTTCTCGTTGAAAACCATGCTTCCAAACTCTTCAATATACATTCTCTCGTCTCCTTATAGTTCCGGACCGCTTCCGGATATCCTCCGGCCATGCTCCTGCAGACACTTCGTGATCGTGTTAAGTACTCTTTTTTTATCTGCTGACCAGAGCGGCATGAGCAGCAGCCGCTTCGGCGGATCGCCGGTCAGCCT
>JAFUAE010000103.1 GCA_017460845.1 Lachnospiraceae bacterium | reverse complement strand
GTACCTATTATATCGGACTGGATTCTGCGACGATCGTCGGTCCCGTTATCTGCGGAATGGTAGCAAATGTTTTCGGCTACACAGAGCTGATGTGGCTTACTGTTGCAGCTCCTTGTGTTCTGGGAGCGCTGGCTATTTTCCTCATCCGCGGCAAGATCGGGCGTATCGAAAAAGCTTTTCTTGAAAGACAATAGAAGACGGCTATACAATGAGTTTATCCTGAAGGTCATAACAGCCTTGTGTTTCATGAGGCTGAGAACAGCCTCGTAATGAAGGCTGGATAAAAACAAAGAACAGAAAGAAGGCAAGAAATGGCGTATCGAAATATCAATTACGAGAAGACAAGAACATTCTGCGAACACGTATTCAAAGGGTACGGCTTCTCTGAAGAGGAGAGCAGGATCATCACGGATGTTTTCCTTTTTGCGGATCTCTGCGGAATCGAGTCACACGGCATGCAGCGGCTGAACCGTTATCATTATGAGATCACCAACGGAATGGTCAACGTTCATGCAGTTCCTGTGATCGTAAAAGAGACGCCCGTTTCTGCAGTGATCGACGGCAATGACGCAATGGGACAGCTTATGGCCGTCAAGGCTATGCAGCTTGCCATTGAGAAGGCGAAAAAGAGCGGGGTCGGTATCGTTTCGGTCCGCAATTCCAACCATTACGGCTGCGCTGGCTATTATGCAAATATGGCCATGCGGGAGGGCATGATCGGGATCAGCATGACGAATACCGAGTCCATCATGGTCCCTACTTTCGGAAAAAAGGCAATGATCGGAACCAACCCGATCGCGTTTTCAATTCCGGCGGACCCGATTCCTTTCACATTTGACTCTGCGACGACCGTCGTGCCCCGCGGCAAATTGGAAGTTTATGCCAAGAGGGACGGTAAGATCAGGAACGGTTGGGCAGTCGACGAAAACGGACAGGAGAGCACGGACGCAGAGCGCGTCCTGAATAATATTATCGGAAAGCTCGGCGGAGGTATTCTGCCTCTTGGCGGAGCAGGGGAAGAAAACTCCGGCTACAAAGGATATGGACTCGGAATGATCGTCTCGATCATGACCGGTATCCTATCCGGCGGAGCGACGGACAATTATGTCTACAAGACCGGCCATGGATCCGGCATCGCGCATTTCTTTATGGCGATCAACCTCGACCTGTTTGGCGACAAGGAGGAGGTCAGGAAGAGAGTCTCCACATTTATGCAGGAGGTCCGGGATTCCGACAAAGCTGACGGACAGGATCATATTTATACGCACGGGGAGAAGGAATTCCTGGCAAAGGATAAGATTTTAAGTGAAGGCATTCCTGTTCAGGAAAAAACTTACGAGGAATTGAAGCAGATCGCAGAGTACACCCATTCAGAAGAGTATCTGCCGGAACTTATGTGAGTTTAAAATAACGGGAGTGTATTGTGGACGCGTTCCTGGAATGTGTCCAGATGACGCGATCCATGTGATTCAGAAGGAGAGAAAATGAGCAAAAAGGCAATCGTATCCGGCGCAAGCCGGGGAATCGGGAAAGGCATCGCGCTGGGACTGGCAAAAGAGGGGTATGACCTTGCTATTTCCTATGCGAGCAAAGTGGATGCGGCAAAGGAGCTGGCAGAGCTGGCCAAGGAAAAATACGGGAGAGATGTGTATTATTTCCAGGCAAAATTGGAAGAGCCGGGAGCCTGCGACAGGTTCTTTAACAAGGCAGTAGAAGCGCTTGGAGGTCTGGACGCGCTGGTAAACAACGCCGGAAAGACGATCTGCGAGCCGATCTATGGAATCACTGAGGAGCAGCTGGATCATCTCCTGAATCTGGATTTCCGCAGCAATGTCCTGATGATGCGCAACGCGACCAAGTATATGATCGAGCACGGCACAAAGGGTGCGATCGTCAATATCACTTCCTCCAGGGGAGAGCGCGCCTATCCGGAGTGCGGCATCTACTGCGGCCTTAAGGCAGGCCTTAATCATGCGATCAAAGCCTTTGCCCTCGATGTTTCCGCATATGGTATTCGCATCAATAACGTCGCGCCCGGCGCGACAAGGGTCAGAACAAAAGAAGAACTGGCCAAAAACGACGGCGACGACCAGAAGGATTATTTCTGGAGACCGGAATTCCTGGGACAGGATGCGGCAGGTATCCGGAGTGATTTCTGGGACGAGCTGGGAGAAGCGATCCCGCTCGGCAGAGCCGGCACGCCGGAGGATATTGCAAACGCGGTGTGCTTCCTGGTGTCTGACAAGGCGTCCTATATCACCGGTATCACGCTTCGCGTCGACGGTGGACTGATCCTGCCGGGCATGCCGGAAGGTTTTGCCGGCCAGGGCGGCCTGGCTGCCGGAGGCTGGGGAAGACCTGAGCCAATAAAATAAGGCAGGACTGTAAAACCAGATATGAACAGAAAAAGGGCAGATGAAAGGATTAATCTACTTTCATCTGCCCTTGATTTATTGGAAAATCAGTTCTATTGAAAAATCAGTTCCGCCAGATGCCGCGCGTCTGCACCGCCCTCCTTAGCGCCGGAGGTGCAGACGTTGCAGTAGCATACGACTTTTTCGGATCCGTAGAGTGCTGCATGCTCACGGAGTTTCTCCTTCCACTGCGCCTGCGGGACCGGCGTGATGAACGGCGTCAGATATTCCTTGTAGTATTTCGGCGCCAGTTCGATGTTGTTCGGATAGGCGGGGTGGAAGAGGAAGGATCCGTCATAGGTCTCCTGATCGCGGTTGTTTTCCATCTCCAATACCCGGGCATTCATTTTTGCAAGACAGGTGCGTACGGCGTCCTGCAGGGAGTGATACCCGCGGGCGCGGAAGCAGTCCTGAACAAGATACGTTTCTCCATTCAGATCCGGCCAGTCAAATGTCTCCCTTTCAAGCAGAAACTCAAACAGGTTGATCTGCCTGACATCCGGTCTCATTTCCTCAAGCAAATGCATGCAGCTCATGCAGACTGTCACGATCGTATCTTCGGCAGAAGGAAGAGAAGTCGTCACCTTACAGCAGCCTGCCACGGTCACATCCGGCTGGCTGTCCATATAGCTTCTTATTTTTGCTGCAGTCTCAGGAAAGTGTTTTTGAAAGTTGCAGCTGGGAAAGTAAATATACATTTCTTCATCGCTTTCTGCTTATCTATTCTTAGAGTTCATTCAGTTTATTCCCGAATAGCGAGGATCGCCATGTAAGGCTTTCCGGGCATTATGACGCGTGTCATGCCGGAGACGCCGCTCATCACGGTTTCTCT
>JAFUAE010000102.1 GCA_017460845.1 Lachnospiraceae bacterium | reverse complement strand
TCTTTATTGCTCATACTTGTTGCCTTCCCATATGTCCGTACCAAAACAAGTCAGCTTGTTTTGGTACGTCCATATGTTCAGAGCTTATTCAATAAAAAAACCGGTGTAAAATTTATTATAACACCGATTTAATAAAATACAATATCTATTTACTGTTTTTTAGATGAGACACAAGATATAGTGGTTTGGCATGTTTTGGATCAGATGAAGTCAATGCTTCTTATTTTCTTCTGGTCCTGCAGAATTCCGCTTCCTTTTTTGCCGCCTCATCATCCGGATACATTTCCAGATACCTGCTCAGGGTTTCGTACGCTTCTTCATAATTTCCCATGTACTCGGCGCAGATTGCCTGATTATATACTGCCGCGCGTCCTGTCAGCGTACCGTCCAGCCTGGCATGAACGGCAAACGCATCATAAGCGTCAGCATAATTCCCTTCCTTCACAAGCTCGGCTGCATCCTTGATTTCATCCAGTGCACCAAGCTCCGCGAGGATCTGCGCTGCCCGATCATGGTCACCGCTCTCCTGATCCAGCTCCACGAGCGCCCCGTAGGTCTTTTTGGCCGCAACATAATCACCTGTACGGATCTCGCACTCCGCACGGTATTTGAGAATATCATACTGCAGATCCGTCACCTCTCCTCCGGATGCTTCAAGCGCCTCGTTAAACGCAGTGATAGCACCGGCATAATCTCCCTGATTATAAAGGGCGACTGCCGATTCTCTGACCTCATATTTATCCGGGCCCTTCCGGCACCCGCAGAAAAAACATGCAGCGCAAAGAACTGCACATATCAGCGTTATTGATTTTTTTCTTCCTGTTCTGCATCCTGCCCGCATACCAATACTCCCCATCCTTGTCCGCCGTCCGGCGCTTCTTCGTTACTATGAAAGTTATCGAGAGCAAGTCGAAGACGCCGCTCGAGTGTTACTTTCATGTATACGTGCTCGCTTAGCAAGTCAAGCCCAAAGGGCGCAGACGAGCTTAGCGATGACAGTTTACAGCATTCAGCCCGTACTGCCGAATCCTCCGTTGCGCGTGCCTTCCGCGTCATCGTCCTCCGTAATGCCGAAGGGACAGAAAATCCCCTGCACAAAGGCGGAACCCGCTTTCAGCTCCAGAACCTTTCCTTCCCTGCTGTCATTGATCATCGGAACGAAAATATGTCCTTCGTTATCGCTGAAAAAATAATCACTGTCGATTACCCCGGTTGTATTATTCAGCTGGAAGCGGTATCTGGACCCCAGACCGCTCCTGGGTACGATAAACAGGCAGTAATCCTGCCGCATCCCGGCCCGGATCCCCGTCGGGATCTTCATGCTTTCTCCGGGCTTGAGGCAAATGTCAACGGGCGTACAGATATCATAGCCCGCAGAACCTGCAGTCGCCCGTTTCGGCAGCCGGATCTGCTCCCAGAGCTTTTCCGCTTCTTCACCGGAAATGCTTCCGCCGAAAATATCCTGAATATCCCGTTTCCACCGGTCCAGCGATACTTTCTGAAATTTTGCGATTCTTTCCATTATAACTGCTCCCCGATCAGATCCTTCAGCTCGATCTGCACCTCATCCGAGATCCTGGACTCCATTGCGCTGTCGACCTTCGGCATACCGTACTTGTTCTCAATTCCAAATCGCCGGTAAAACTCATCCGTCGGTTTAAAAAGCGCCGGTCTTCCGGGCACGTTCAGCCTTCCGGCTTCTTCGATCAGGCCGTATTCGATCAGCTTATTGACTGCAAAATCCGACTTTACACCGCGGATCTTCTCGATATCGACTCTGGTGGCGGGCGTTTTGTTCGCAACGATGGCAAGCGTCTCCATCAGGACATCGGAAAGCTCCGGTTTTTTCTGCGCAGATACAACATTGACCAGATAATCAAAATATTTCGGACTGGTACAGAGCTGATATTTGCCGTCGACTTCACGGATCATCAGTGCGCCGTCCTCCTGTTCGAGGATTTTCATCAGCCCCCGTACCTGTTTCTCCGCGGTTTTCTGGTCGCAGGCGCAGGCTTTGGCAAGCTCTCCCACGCTTACTGCCCTTGCGAGGGCAAACAGAACGGCCTCTATAATGTTCTGCTGTTCATTCTTTTTTTCACCAAGCTCCAGCCGGATCTGTTCCGCAGATTCAAATGCTTCGCTCATGTCTTATTCATCCTCGATTCCGGTGAGATCCAGATCGTCAAAATCCGCATCTGCATTCACTTCAACGTTAATATCCGATTCCAGGCTGTCCTGCGTAACACTGACCTTGCCCATACGGATCAGCTCCAGTACCGCCAGGAAGGATACCATGACCTCTGTCCTGTCCGCACCGCTTTTCAGCATTTGACGGAAGGAAAATCTTCTGTGTCTGCGCGCGAAGCTTACCATTCCTTCAATGCAGCCGGAAAGCGAGATCCTGTGTTTCCGGATCACGCCGAAAAACTGCTGCTGCTCCGTATTATCCGCAATGCTCATCCGTCTCAGGATTTTTTCGTAAACGCTCCTGAGCAGATCCATGGAAACGCCCTTCAGCATTTCATCCAGATCGACCGGCGGTACATAGGACTTTAATTCCTCCGGCAGTTCCTCATCCTTGTAGCAGAAGCGCTCTGCATACTCCTCATAATACCGCAGCTCATGCGCGATAAATTTGTAGCGCTTATACTCCAGGAGCCTCTCTGCAAGCTCCGCCCTCGGATCACCTTCGTCCTCCTCGGCTTTTTCTTCCTTCGGGAGAAGCATGCGGGATTTGATATCCAGTAAAACGGATGCCATCAGCAGGAAGTCCGACATGATATCCAGATCCTTCTGCTCCATGGCATTAATGTAAGCAAAGTACTGCTCCGTGATTTCAACGATCGGAATATCATAGATATCGATCTTGTTTTTCTCGATCAGCTGCAGGAGCAGGTCCAGAGGACCGTCAAAATTCAGTTGTTCCAGTTTATATTTCGGTTCCGGCATAGATATCAATTATACTGATTTCCGGCAGGTTATTCAGCCTGATATGGAAGGTATGGGTACCAAGTCCCCGGTTTGCGATCATTTTGGTGCTTCCGCATATATGCTCGCCGCTGCATTCTCTGCAGAAGAACTGATACTGCGGTGTCATCAGGCCCCGGCCGCCGGGAAGGCGGATCGTGCCGCCGTGAAAATGACCTGAAAGGACCAGGTCCGCGCCCCACGCGGCTGCTTCCTTCAGGTACATCGGTGTATGTAGCAGAAGCACATTGATCCGGTGCGGATCCGGGATGCCCAGCCTGCCGATCAGGTATTTCTCGGGCATCGGTTCTTTGGCTCCGAATCCGGGCGGAAATTTGCGGTAGTATTTCATTTCCGGATCCGCGCCGTAAAAAGCGATTCCATCCAGGATCACCGAGCTGTTTTCCAGGCTCACGACGCCAAGCTGCCGGAGCTTTTCCCGGAATGTCCCGTCCTGCTTTGGAAAGAGCTCCCTCAGCTTCCGTTCATGATTGCCGCATCCGAAGATCACGGGATGTTTACCGGCAAGTCCCGCAATGAAATCCAGCAGAATTGCGGGATCCGGCGCTGCAGATGAGGATGTAGTCCTCACCGTAAAAAAATCTCCGCCAAGGATGATGATGTCAGGTTCTTCCGCCTCTATTGCCTCAAGCACTGACTTCGGATCCTTCATCCGGAAATAATCATGGAGATCGGAAAGAAAGGCCAGACGGACTTTTCGTGTTTCATCCCCTGTCCCTTCTCCGCTTTGTTTCCGGAAGGAATAATGTTCAATTTTCAGCTGCCCGCGTTCCCATTTGCTGCGGAGAGAAAATAGCAGTACCGCTGCAAGGAACAGGGCCGAAAGGCTGATGAGGTATGGCATGATAATACTGAAATGATATAAGCTGAGGATGACTCCGCGCTTCGCGCTCTCGTCCTCCTCCCACGTCATTCGCAACACGCATCACTCCCTATTGTCGTGATGCTTTATTGCTCATGCCGTTTGCCCTTCCAAATGTCCGCATGCATGCAAATAACTTTGCAGCATTGCGTCCATTTTTCAGGAGCTTATATCGCTATGTGTTTGTTTAGCACAAACGGGTTTCTGTCTGAAACACCACGTGAATGCGAGCATTCAGATGGTGTTTCAGACAGAAACCCGCTCGGCTGAACTATTGTGCATGCTCCCAAGCGGAATCGAACCGCTATCTACAGCTCCGGAGGCTATCGTTCTATCCATTATACTATGAGAGCAATTTTCACTTAACCAAGTTTACGGCTCATCTGGTCCTGGTTGTCCGCAAAGCCCAGAGCGGTTTCCCTGGTGATTTTCCCGCTCCTGCAGAGGGCAAGGATCGCCTGATCCATCGTATTCATCCCTTCGGAGCTTCCGGAGGCGATCGCATTTTCGATCTGATGGTCCTTATTGTCACGGATCATGCTGCGAATCGCACCGTTGACATGCATGACTTCAAATGCCGCAACCAGATCTCCGTCCGTGCCGGGCAGCAACTGCTGCGAAACTATGGAATGAAGCACGGATGAAAGCTGTACGCGGATCTGTCCCTGCTGTTCGCTCGGGAAAGTATCGATGATACGGGCAATGGTGCTGACGGCTCCTCTCGTATGCAGAGTGCCGATCACCAGATGGCCTGTTTCCGCTGCCGTCATCGCCGTACGGATCGTCTCGTAATCACGCATTTCTCCCAATAGAATAACATCCGGGGCCTGTCTGAGGCAAGCCCTTAATGCGGACTGATAATCCGCCGTATCGATGGACACCTCTCTCTGGCTTACGATACTTTTGTTATGTCTGTGCAGATATTCGATCGGGTCTTCCAGCGTAATAATGTGGCAGGCGCGCGTCCTGTTGATCCTGTCGATCAGGCAGGCCTGCGTCGTCGACTTTCCGCTCCCGGCTGAGCCGCTTATTATTATAATACCATTTGAAACTTCTGCAAGCCCCATTATTTCTTCTGTGATATGCATGGACTGCCAGTCCGGGATCGTAAACGCAATCACACGGATGACCGCCGCCATGGAGTTGCGCTGCATGTAGGTATTGACCCTGAACCGCGCGACACCGGCAACGGCAAAGGAAAAGTCATCATCCCCGGTCGAAAGGAATCTGTCGATGGATCTTCCGGAAAGCTCATAAATATTGCGGATCAGGACCTCCGTATCAGCAGGCAGCATTCTCTCGCCCAGCTCCTCGATCTTTTTATCCATCTTGAAGCAGACCGGTCTTCCGGCAACGATAAACATATCCGACGCATGCTTTCTCTGACCTGCCTCTTCTTCCGGAATTTCCGAGCCGTCCGCGTTAATTTTCCCAGCTGCATATTTTAAATAATCTAAAAGTTCCATCTTTATCCCTCTGCACTTAACTGCCAAAACCGAATCCGCCGTCCCAGACCTCCAGACTGTCGTCCGGGATCCAGTCCTCTTCTACCGGCGCGCTCTGCCATCTGAGGATCTTATAGTCGTCTCCGTCGATCTCCACCTCGACCAGAAGCTCCTGTGAGGAGGAAATGCTGACCTGGTAAGAATAAAGCTCACCGCTTTCATTCCCGCTGCCTGAGGAGCCGCTGCCTCCGCCGCTTTCGATCCGGCTGACGCCGTCCGGCAGGACGCCCTCTCTCAAGCCGGCAAGGATCTCCTCCGCTTTATGCTCCGCCTCATAATAAGCCCTTACATGCTCCGCGGAAGCATCGCCGAGACGTTTATCCGCAAGCGCGGAAGAAATCGTCAGCATCGCAAATACCGTAAGACTTAAAACCGCAAAAATCACAAGCAGGGAACTGCCTCCCACAAGCGGCGCCTGGTCAAAATTTTTTTTCTTTCTTTCCATATCAGTCCGCCGCCTTCTGCCATGCTGCCGTAAGTGCAAATAATTCCGTATCGTCCGCTGTCCTCAGGACCCGGATCTCAGCCGTGCCGAGAAGGTCTCTTCCGCTTTCGGTTTCCGTTATTTCAAGACGATACTCGCCGTCCTGAACCGTCTGTTCCCAGTCGGCCCCGTATTCGGCCGACAGGCTCTCTCCGTCCGCCCTGCCGCCGAGGATCACGGCCGCCGCCTCCAGATCCCCGCCGCAATGCCTGACGGTTTCGGCCGCGCTCTGTACGATGGTCACAGCCCTGTCGCGTTCCGCGCAATTCCTGGAGATTCTGTCCGCCCTGGCAAAAATACCGACGCAGACAGCCGCCGCAAGGGCAAAAACCAGGACCATGACCGACATCTCGATCAGCGCAAGAGGTACTTTACTCTTCATCCGGTACGCCCTCCTTGTCTGCAACATTCAGGATCAGCCAAACACTGTTCTTCTCATCCGGAGCCGTCACCTCAGCCCTGAGCAGTCCGTCTTCGATCCCGACAGCCAAAGCATCCGCCCGGATCACGTTTTCCCCGTATTCAGGCAATGCTTCCTCTGTATCATCTGTAAAAAGCTCGCACAGGTACCCTTCATGACAATAGACATAAGTCACGTAGTCCGTTCCTTCGATATCTTCATGAAGCAGAAGAGCGCTTCCGTCTCCGAAATCCGCAGCCTCGACCCGTTCCGCCTGATGCACTCTGGTCACCAGGTACTGCGCACAGGTCCTGCGGTAGTAGTTGCTGCTATTTCTGGCAGAGAGCCTCCGGTATACGCCGGTCCCCGTAAACAGCACAAGAAGCACGCAGACTGCAAATACCCCGAACAGAAGCATCGCCGTCACAGTTTCGATATGATGTTTTTTCGTGCTGGAGCTCTTCATCTTTCCTTCTTCAAAACAGTGATGTCCGGCATAAGATTTTCCGCAAATATACTGTAATCCACAACATATCTGCTTTCATCGATCCTGATGCCGTAATGCTCGACCAGATAATCCAGAGTGTCCGGATAGACACCCTCATCCGCATAGCAGGCAGCCGCTCCTCTCCGGATCGCTTCCTCAAGCTGCCTCTGCTCTTCTCCGGAATAACCCCGGCTCAGATTGGCAACAGCCGTAAAGAAAAACAGGAGGGCGCAGAGTGCGATCAGGGGAAACAGCAGGCCGCGGAACATTTCGATCGTATTCCTGATACTCATTTATGTCTCCCT
>JAFUAE010000101.1 GCA_017460845.1 Lachnospiraceae bacterium | reverse complement strand
CTTGACCTCTCCGGTCTCTTTGTCGATGGTGTCCGGATAGTCGATATTGATTGCAACATCGCCGCATGCAAGTCTTCTGAGTCTTTCCTCACCGAAATTCCTGTCGAGGATCATGCAGGAGCTGACCAGTGTTGCGCCCGGCTTCGTCTTAACAAGCTGCAGAGCAGGACGTACGGTATCAGCGGTGGAATAGGTCGCACCGCCGAGCAGGCAGTCAGCCTTGCCCATCTTGACCAGCATGGTTCCGAAGTAATTGGACTTCTTCAGTGTCGCAGCGCACTCTTCAGCTGTCATCTTGCCCTTGCGGAGCTCTACCATCTTTGCGACCATCTCGTCAAAGTACGGGCAGTTGTCCGGGTCTACGATCTCAGCCTTGGAAATGTCAAAGTTGCCTTCTGCTGCGCCCTTCTTAACTTCAGCCTCATTGCCGACCATGATGACCTTAAGAATGTCATCTGCAAGCAGTCTTGATGCCGCCTCAAGAATACGCGGATCGCTTCCCTCTGTGAAAACGATCGTCTTCGGCTCTTTCTTAAGCTTTTCGATTAACGGGGTGAACATATCAGTCATAGCTATATCCTCCAAAAGAAATACCGTGTTATTAAGTATATGCCGGCGGCGGGACTTGAACCCGCACGGTTTCCCGCATGATTTTGAGTCATGTGCGTCTGCCATTCCGCCACGCCGGCGTGCCGAAATTGTCTCAATATTTATAGCATAATTGGTACCTGAAAGCAAGTGCGGTTTCCGGCTGATGATTATTATGCAGTGATCCGCCGGGAACTAATCAGCCAGTGCACCGCCAGTCATAAAAAACATAGAATGTCTGAAATTTTCATGCCCCGGGCGGGGCTTTGACGACGCTGCAGGGCATGAAAAAATAGAGAATGTCGGATTTTTCATGCCCCGGGCGGGGCTTCGACGACGCTGCAGGGCATAAAAAAAAGTAAAAGTCGGAAAATTCCTGCCTGTCCGCCAAGTGTGTCCCGGCTGAATCGTGTCAGCCGGATTCGCGCACTGTCTCGATCAGCTGCTGAACGGCCGGATTGGTATTGTGAAGTGACCAGCTGAGTTCAAAGTCCACGGATTCGGCATTGCCGTCCGCCTTCACGAGCGGTATTGCCGCCAGGTCGGCGCTCCTCTGATAGGGGCGTATGATATACTCCGGCAGGATACTGATGCCGAGCCCCACTGAGATCATCAGAAGGAGGATCTCGGGGTTGCCCTCCATCGCCACTATATTCGGGAAAAAGCCTCCGCGTTCGTATACCAGCATGGATTCCTCCGCCTCATCCTTCGCCCGTCCCTCCGGCTGCATGATGATGAAGTTTTCATCCTTCAGGTCGTTGTATTCGAAATACTGTCCGGAAGCCAGGGAATGACCTGCCGGCACAACGGCGAAGAGCGGAAAGCTTTTCATATAGAAATGTCCCAGGTCCGGATATCTCTGGCGGTAAGGGGAAATTGTAAAGACCGCATCACAGTTTCCGGAGGCAAGTCCGTCCAGAAGCTCGCTCATATTCCCGCTGGATAGTGAAAGGCGGATGTTAGGGTAAGACCTGTGAAACCCCCGCAGGATCTCATTCAGATCTCCCTGCCCGAATCCGCGGATAAAGCCGACCGCCAGCTCCCCCTCTATGCCGGAGGCAGCCGTTCTTGCTATGCGCAGTGCCGCATTGCTTCTTTCCACGATTGCTCGCGCCTCTCCCAGGAATGCCTTCCCCGCCGTCGTCAGTTCCACATGATGCTTGTCCCTCAGGAACAGCGGTACGCCTATTGTTTTTTCGAGCGCCCTGATCTGCTGGGTCATGGCAGTCTGGGAAATAAAGCTTTTTTCGGCGGCTCTTGTAAAATTCAGCAGCTCCGCGGCATTGATGAAGTATTCCAGCTGATTCAGATTCATCCTCTTGTCTCCTGCAGGTATTTATGTTCCCGTTTTGTAATAACTTTTTCTTATTACCAATTTGGATTTTATCATTTGTCAAATGAAATATCCAGCCATATAATCAAGAAAACTTATTTCAAGTTCGGATTTCCGAACCAATATCACCATTTTTACGCAGGAGGAAACAATTATGAGCGCAGAAAAAATACCCTACAAGATTTATCTTTCCGAAAATGAGATCCCGAAGCAGTGGTATAACGTCCGCGCTGATATGAAGAATAAGCCGGCACCGCTGCTCAATCCGGGCACCCACGAACCGCTGAAGGCGGAAGAACTGGCTCCCATCTTCTGTGAGGAGCTGATTCAGCAGGAGCTGGATGATACGACCGCTTATATCGATATCCCGGAGGAGATCCAGGAATACTATAAGACCTACCGCCCCTCACCGACAATGCGCGCCTATCATCTCGAGAAAGCGCTCGGCACGCCGGCAAAGATCTATTACAAATTCGAAGGTAATAACACCAGCGGAAGCCATAAGCTCAACTCCGCCCTGGCCCAGGCCTATTATGCAAAGAAGCAGGGACTGAAAGGCGTTACGACAGAAACCGGAGCCGGCCAGTGGGGAACGGCGCTGTCAATGGCGTGTGCTTATTTCGGACTGGACTGCAAGGTATATATGGTTAAGGTTTCCTATGAGCAGAAGCCTTTCAGACGTGAGGTCATGCGCACCTACGGTGCAGAGGTTACTCCTTCTCCGTCTGAAACCACAGCTGTAGGACGCAGGATCCTCGAAGCACATCCGGGCACTACCGGAAGCCTCGGATGCGCCATTTCAGAGGCTGTGGAAGCCGCGACCTCCCGGGAAGGCTACCGCTATGTACTCGGAAGCGTCCTGAACCAGGTGCTGCTCCACCAGTCCGTGATCGGTCTCGAGGCAAAGGCTGCTCTGGACAAGTACGGCATTAAGCCCGATATCATCATCGGCTGTGCAGGCGGCGGCTCCAATCTCGGCGGACTGATCTCCCCGTTTATGGGCGAAAAGCTGCGCGGCGAAGCAGATTACCGCATTATCGCAGTCGAGCCGGCATCCTGCCCGAGCTTTACCAGAGGCAAGTTTGCCTATGACTTCTGCGACACCGGCATGATCTGCCCGCTTGCAAAAATGTATACGCTCGGCAGCAGCTTTATTCCTTCTCCGAACCATGCCGGCGGTCTCCGCTTCCATGGCATGAGCACGATCCTTTCCCAGCTGTATCACGACGGCCTGATGGAAGCTGTGTCCGTAGAGCAGACGGCAGTGTTCGCTGCAGCTGAGCAGTTTGCCCGCACCGAAGGAATCCTTCCCGCACCGGAGAGTGCACATGCGATCCGCGCGGCGATCGACGAAGCGCTCAAGTGCAAGGAGACCGGCGAAGAGAAAACGATCCTCTTCGGACTCACCGGAACCGGTTATTTCGATATGGTCGCCTACGAGAAATATCACAACGGTGAAATGAACGATTACATTCCAAGTGACGAAGACCTGCAGAAGGGCTTTGACGGGATCCCGAAATTCCCGGGCAATGAATTCTGACCGTTTCTGTTCAGTATAACCCCGTACAACAGTTTGAATTAAGGCTGCCTGCGGATTCCCTTTCTGCAGGCAGGCCGCTCACTCTCCCAAGCATATCATCCTCCCTATAAAAAGAGACTGTGCCGAAGGCTTCTGAAAAGAATTGCCCCTGCACAGTCTCTATATATATTGCTATGAAAGTTAACGAGAGCGAGCCAAAGGCGACGCTCGAGTGTTACTTTCATGTATGACACGACGCTTAGCGAGCTAAGACCGAAAGGTCAAAGCGAGCTTAGCATAGCCGTCTGCTATGAAAGTTAACGAGAGAATGTATTCAGAAATCTGCTTCCCGTATCTCTCTGATTTTCTCCTGCAGGATCTGCTCCGGATCATTTCCGATCACGTCCAGATTTTCCGCCTGAAACAATACATTCTTTCGAGTTCCCCAGAAATACTCTGAGATCATTTTCATATATTCATATCCGTGATGCGGCGGGAATACCGGACCGCCTGCCGTGGATACGTAAATCATTTCCTTTGCCCGGCAGAGGCTCTCCGGGAAGCCCTGCTCATTATAACGGAACACCAGCCCCGTTACCATGGTCGCTTCCACATAGAGCTTAAGGCTCGCCGGGAACGACATGTCCCAGAAGGGCGCAGCGATCACGACAGCGTCCGCCTCCGCCAGCTCCCGCGCATAGCGGAACATCCCGTGCGAATAGTCCCCGGCTGCGATCAGGCGGTCCCTGAGCTTTAATGTTTCCTCATTCAGAGGCCGGATATCTTCCTTCTGCAGATCACATTCCGTCAGCACAAATTCTCCGTCCGCAGAAAGACCGGACAGCTTTTTCAAAACCTCATCCGCAAGGCGCCTGGTTCTTGATTCCTTTCTGACGCAGGCGTTGATCAGTAAGACATTCATCGTTTTCAACCACTCCTTTTATGCTCAGAAGATACCGAACAGTTTTTTCCTGCCTGTCCTGATCGACGGATTTTTGCCGAGAAGGAACTGCTTCAGGCCCTTTTCTTCCGCCGCCTTCCCGTCAAAGATAAAGAACTGTCTTCCGTAGGCCGCAATGATCAGGTATTCCTCCTGGTCGATGAACTCTGCAAGGATCTCATATTCATAGTCCGTCCTGTCCCCGCTCACGCCATTCGTAATGCTGAAGTTTTTATCGTTGAACTGATAGATCAGAGGCACCCGCTTTTCCGGATAGGCATTTGCATAGTACTTCATGTGATTGCTTAAATTTCTCGAACGCAGGAACAGGGCCAGCGCCTCAAGTCCGACCGGCAGGATCAGATAATAGGAGAACATTCTGACATTGCCCATGCTGTAATACCGGTATGCAAAAAACAGGCATACGAGCATGATCGCATGCGTAAAATACATGGAGCGCTTCGGGAACAGCACTGATCCGATGGCTTTCCATTCTTTCTCTGTTACGATTGTTTCTATCTGCATATTTTATCCTTTCGCTGCATCCGCCCGCTCAGAGCTTATAGTGCAGGTATAGTTTTTTAGGACGGGTCCGGCGGATCGAAATGATGTTCGTGAAAAGCCCGAATCCGTCTTTCCTGACAAGGTCTGCCAGTTCCTTCAGGCTGATATAATATTCCTCTCCCCAGCTGGAAATGCGGACCCGGTCCCCGTCGAGCCCGGTCATCGTCATAAAATGACTGCGGACGGTTTTTGTCCAGACATACTCCTCCGTATTGGTTCCCGCGCCGCGTTTCTCATAAAGCTTCAGCCCGCATGTATTGTTTTTGTGAAACCTCTGATGCAGGCAGGGACCGACGCAGAACGGCACGGGAATATCGTCTTCCAGCATTTCCCGTACTGTATCCTGCAGGCGTCCCGGGAGCGTCCCCCAATGGGCCCGGTATCCGAGATGCCGCCTTCTCAGGTAAATGTCAAAGCAGACCGCCATCAGAAATCCGGGCATGCCCCGGTACGGGATCAGAAGAAAGTTTTTCCGAAGCTTTCTGACATACTTCTCATACTGGTCAAAAAAGACCTTTCCCGTCCGTTCCGCAGAGGTCTTATTTTCAAGATACCACAGAATGTCCGCTGCACTGATGATCCCGCAGCCGCATTTTTCCAGCATGCCGCCGAACCAGTTCTGGCTGCCGCCGAAGGATGTCCTGCCTCCGCGTTCAACGGAAACATAACTGTTCTTAAGACCCGCGTGCTGCATGGAAGACAGTCCCGCCTGTTCCGGTGTCAGGATCCGTCTGCGCATCAGGCCTCATCCTCCTCCTGCTCAATGACCGGGAGATTATTAAAATGCTCAACCAGTCTGTCATAGAGTTCATCGTCCTCAATATCCAGAATGTCAAAGGCTTCCATTTCCCCGTCGCTTTCCTCCTGTGCCTCTTCGTCTTCGACCGGCACATATTCGAACAGGTAAATCATATCGTCCTCATCCTCCGGAGCGAGTGCAATATACTTTTTCCCCTCAAAATCAAAGACGGAAAGGATCAGGCAGTCCACCTGCTCCCTGTCGTCAAAATCCATTACAATAAACTGCAGCTTCTGCATATATTACCTCCATCGCTCCGTCCGTTTCCTTACAGCGTCTATCCCTTCCGGATCCCGCCGTACCTGCCGGTTCAGCTCCCTGTGCCGGCTGCCGGATGACTGCCCACCAGTTTCCTGTTCTTTAAGTCATAGCTTATCACAAATTCCTGATTCTGCTGCATATTTTTATCGGAAGCCGCTCTCGTAACCGTCTTCCCGGACAGCAGGACTTCAAATTCCCGGTCCGTCACGGTGATCCCGGTATCTTCGACCGTTTTATAGCAGCCGACGCCGCAGCCCTTCCTGAAATTAGAACAGAAGAAGCCTTTGGGGCCGGACAGAATACTGCCGCCGCACTCCGGACATTTCCCGACCACCGCAAAGCTGTGCGCTGCCGTCCCGCTTTCCTTTCCTTCCCTGCGAATGCTGCCTGCCGCGGCTTTCCGTGCATTCCCGCCGGTTCCCGCGCCGGCTGTGTGCGGATCACTCCCTGCCTGTTCATGGAGACCCATGTGGTGAATATCGTCGATCATACCGCGGACTTGGCTCCGCATCATTTCCTCAAACTCCGAAAGCGCGAGATCCCCGCCGCGTATCATTTCCAGCTTTTCCTCCCACTCTCCGGTGAGATCCACCTGGCAGATCTTACGGTCCTTGAGGTTTTCATAAATGTGCATGCCGTCGTCCGTCGGAATAATATACTCCTGCCGCTTTTCTTTTTTTCTCCGCAGATACTTATCCCTGCGGATCAGTTCTTCAATGATCGAAGCTCTTGTCGCCGGCGTGCCGATCCTTAAAGACCGTCCCAGACTTTTCAGCCGCTGGTCATTGAGAAACTTGTGCGGCGCCTCGCAGACAGCGATCAGGTCCGAGTCCGTAAACCGTTTCGGACATGTGGAGGTCTTCTCCGCCAGTTCAAAGCTGTCCACACCGATCTCGTCCCCTTTTTTGTGCTTCGGTATCACGGCGTCCGTGAATTTTGTCCCGAAGATCCTGGTATATCCCTCGTCCAGCACCGTTTTCCCGGTGCTTTTAAAGGTATGGCCTCCGATGTCGGCAATCAGCTGTGTCCGGCTCTGTACGAGCGGCGGAAGGAAAATTGCCGTAAACTGCCTGCAGATCAGGCGGTAAATGTCCTGCTGCTCCTTTGTCAGCGAGGCAAAATCCGGCTTGTAGGTCGTCGGGATCAGAGCCGAATGTCCTGCCTCCTGAAGTTGCTTATCATTGACCCATTTTTTGGTATTGCGGACCTTTTTGATCGCACCGTTTGTAATCGTCTTGATATGCTCCTCCAGCTCCGGCACGCTCAGTGCGGAGCTCAGCAGGGCGTAAAGATTTTCATTGCTGGAAATGTACTCGCAGTCCGTTCTCGGATAGGAGACATAGCCTTTTTCATAGAGCTCCTGGATGATCTCCAGTGTTCTCGCGGAATTATATCCGAGCTTGCCTGCGGCGATCTGTGCGGTCGCAAGCTTGAACAGCTTCGGCGGCAGCGTCTCTGTCTTTTTCGACTCGAATTTCAGGACTCTGGCAGGCCCCTCTAGGGAAGCCATCAATGCCTCTGCCTCTTCTTTTTTATCGAACCAGATCAGGCCCTGATTCTCGTCCTTTTCCTCCTCCTGGGAAGCGTTTCTTCTTTTCTTTCCTTTGTCCTCTGCCGATACACTGTCTGCGGCCTTGTCTGCCGCACCGTCTGCTGCCTGTGTCTCCGCAGCAGCGCTTCCCGCATCAAACAGCTGTCCGGTAAAGCCTTCGCTGTAGAGTGCCTTGATCCCGTATACCGTTGACGGCACAAAGTTAAGGATCTCATTTTCCCTTCTGCAGACGATTGCGAGGATCGGCGTCTTTACACGTCCGCAGGCAACACGTGAATTCATTCTGAGTGAGGCTGCTCTGGATATATTCATGCCCACCCGGTAATCCGAATGCTGTCTCGCATAGGCCGCGCTTAAGAGATTGACGAGCATCGGATCCTTATCATCATCGCGCAGGTTCTGCAGTGCTTCCAGGACCTTTGCCTCTGTCGTATCATTCGACCAGAAGCGCCTGACCGGAAGCCCGGGATTCAGCTCTGCAAGCACGATCCGGATCAGCAGCTCTCCCTCCTGGTCCGGGTCTCCGGCGTTGATAATAAAGTCAAAGCTGCCGCCCTTCAGCGCCTTTTGGATGCTCTCGAAACGCTCCGAGGCAGTCTGGAAATTGCCGGTCTTTTTTTCCTGAATGACCTTATATCGCCATCCACCGAGTGTCTCCGGCTCGATCGGCAGAGTCTGCCACTGCCATTTTTTTAAGGAAGCATCCATTTCATCGGGCAATACTAAAGTGAGGAGATGTCCGCGCTGATCCATGAATGTGATCTCGTACGGAATCTCCTGCCTGTGTTTTTTATAAACTGCCTCAATGGTACGCCTGAGGCTTGGTTTTTCTGCTATTAATAATGCTTTTTCCATCCGTCCCTTTCCTTACAGATCAGGGAAATACAGATTCAGGTCCACATTTCCGGTAACGCCGTCGACCCTTCCGGTGTCCTTGTACTGCCACATCTTATAGGCATACGGGAAATAGAAATCCGAATCATAGACTGCGAACCATTTGTCATAGTCCTCAAGCTCTTTGAGATCCAGCAGCTCCACCGCCCCGCGGATATTGTAATAGATCATAGGCGTATAGCCTTCCTTTTCGATCTTTTCACAATAATAACGGATCAGCTCCGTGCGTTCTTCCTTGGTCAGGTGCTGCGTCCTGGACTCGCCGTCCACGTCCTCCACATCCACAACGACCGGATATTCAATATCATAAGCCCCGAGCAGTCCGGTCAGCATACTGACTTCCTCATCGACCT
>JAFUAE010000011.1 GCA_017460845.1 Lachnospiraceae bacterium | reverse complement strand
TGAAGGTAAGGTGTTCCGAGGTAAAACAGTCTGACCGGGAGATCCAGTTGAAGAAATGAGAGTAAAATGCTCTCTTCCCAACTGACTCTCATCTGTCAAGACGGTTACTTATAAATCGCTTACAATCATCGCTCTGACTTTTAGGATGTCGATTCGATTAATTTCTAGGAATGACATCCTTGACAAGGTGTTCTAAAGTCAGCAGCTCTGTTTATCAAGCCACTCATCGAAGCTCTTGCGGGAGATGCGATAGCCGCTCCCTCCGAGTTTGATATAACGGAATTCATTCTTTTTGAGCAGGTCATAAACCGTTCGCCGGCCACACTCCAGGATCAGCATCAGGTCATCCACTGTATAACAGCGCTTTTCCGGCATCTCCGGAGCCGCTCCTTCCGGAAAATCATATTCAACACAAGCTTCCATCATCGTCATTTCCTCCTGTATATGGTCACGGGGCCTCCACACATTCCGGAATCTCCATCCCGAGGCTTTCCCGTATTGCATCCTCAACCTTCGTCATCTGTTCCCGGGTCATCTTGCCGAGATACTTCTCGATCCGGCATTTGTCGATCGTCTTGATCTGCTCCAAAGAAACCATCGAAGGTTCCGCCAGTCCCCTGACCTTTTCGAAATAGCAGTGGGTCGGCATATTCAGCTTCTTCAGCTTCGTTGTGATCGGCGCGACGATCAGGGTCGGGCAGTAGTAATTGCCATCATTGTTCTGCAGGACCAGGACCGGTCTCGTGCCTCCCTGTTCCGAACCCTTGAAGGGATTCAGATTCGCGAGGTAGATATCCCCCCGCCTGTAGATCCAGTCTTTCGTCTGGCAGGGATCCCGGCGTCCCTCACGGTCTGTCTTCTTATCCAGCATTCGCAGCCTCCTTAAAACTTCAGCGGCAGGTTCAGCCTCTGGCTAGAGCCGTTGTAGATATCCAGGACCTGGTAAAGATACTTCTTACTTCCCGCCATGCTGTTTCCCATCGCATAACCTTTGCGGTAAATGGTGATCGGATCACATTTTTTGCATCTGCGAACCAGGCGCTTCCTGTCGAATTCCCCGTCGTAGAGATCCACGAACTCGCACATGGCGCCGACGGCTTCGGATCGGAGAGAGTCGGGATCACCGCCCCAGGCTTCCAGCAGGATGCGGAGAGCATCCGTATATTTCTCGGCCCCGATCTTCCGGAACTCCTTGAATGCGGTGGATACACAGGCCAACCGTTTTCTTGCCCGTCTCTGGCTGTAGTCGATCCTGGCCCCGGCGGCCTCTGTGGCTTTGATGAAGCTGCAGGCCAACTCGTCTTCGGCAAATACCAGAGCCCGGATTCTTGCTCCGGCTCCCAGGTCTGCGGAGAAACCGGTCTGCTCGGCAAAGAGTCTAGCTTCCTCCTTCTCCGTCAGTCCGTAGTAAACCTTGCAGAGGATCATCAGCGGATTCCCGCCGTTTCGCTCAACCCTGGCGGCTATGGTGTGCTGTCCGTCAAAGACGTAGTAGCGACCATCCCGGTAGCTCACCTTCGGCTCGTTGGCGACGCGCTCATCAAACTGTTTCACGATCTTGTGAACGCGGTCTGTATTCAGTTCCCGCTGGTAGGTATTGCGGGGGATCTCCAGCTGAGTGCTTTCGATTCTCAGCTCTTTGTATTTCTTATCGTTAAACTGCATCACGTTTCTTTCCTCCTCTGTACAGTTTCAAATATGCTCTTCCTTTTTCAACGAGTACCTGTATCTGACGCCGGCACTCCGTATCGTTTGCTTCATCACGGTGTTCGCTCAGGCAGAAATCCCATCGGAAGATCATGGTGTCCAGTGCTTCAGTGAGTTCTTCAATAATGAACTCTGTCGGCATCCTATGTTCCGGATGGTCAGCATCACTTGCCATGGCTGCGGAGATCTGACGGATCGAAGCCTTGGAAGGGATATAAGGTGTCGTTTCTTCTTCAGAATCATCCTCCCGATCCACATCCTCATGATCCTCATCCGGATCAAGAACTTCCGGAAGCGGTTGTCCCCGCGCCGCCGCTTTCGGCTTTCGCAGGTTTTCAACCAGTTCCTTACGTTCATCGGGTGCAGCTCGGGCGATAGCTGCCACATCGGAGTCCGTGGTTTTCAGTGTCCCCGAGAAAACTTCCTGCTTGATGCCCGGAGAAACTTCCTCAGCAGCATCCAAGCCTTTGGCAAACTCCTCAGCGCGTCGAACATATCGCTCTCCCTTACCAATTTCTTTTGCGATCTGGACGCTTGTTCTGTCTGACCGCAGTGGGTCATTTTGACCCATTGCGGTAAAACGTCCGTTATCGTCATGTCCGTTATCGCTCTTGCCACCAAACATGGCTTTTTCAGCTTCATACTGTTTCCCAACCAAGTATTTCTTCTGCGCTGTGGTCAAGTTCCTGCGTCCAAGCTGATTCTTGCAGATCCAGGCAATCACTTCGTACCGATCCGAAAATTCCTTCTCATGAGTCTGGAAGGGAATCTCTGGATGCATCTGCAGGATTCGAAAACGGTTATGTCCGTCTACGATCACTCCATTCCAGACGATCAGCGGATTGATTACCACGCCGTCTGCCAGGATGTTAGCTTCCAGCTGATCGAATTCCTCTTTGGTAAGAGGAGGGATCTTGTCAGCGAACTCCTGATCAATCATCAGGTCCATCTCTATGTCCTCCTTCTTGTCGGCGGCTTTCGGGTACCGCCTATGTAAAGCGGGCATGTCCGGCACTTGGCTGGTCAGCCCGCTGTCTTTTCAATGTGTTATGGTCCTTCCGTATTTGTCCTCGGCACCCCCGGAAGCAGCGAAGCGATTGCCTCGCCGGGAAATCATTCAGGCGTCCGGCAGCTTACCGGATCCATGGGCCTTTCACCCCTCCGTGGTTCTCACCGAGCCGCATGGGCCTTTGC
>JAFUAE010000100.1 GCA_017460845.1 Lachnospiraceae bacterium | reverse complement strand
TGCCGGATCCCGCTCTCATACAGGAGCGCGGTCATTTCTTTCGCCTCCGGCCGCAGCGGATCGCAGATGCCGATCGCGGCGGACAGAATTCCGCCAATGGCAAGGTACAACCAGGAGCATTCTGGAGTAAGTGAATCAAATGCATCCTGATCCTCGGGAAGCACCTGAACGCCCTCGTCTTCAAAGATAAAATGGCGGCTGCCGATGACCGCTCTCTCCCCGCCGATCCTGGAGGCGATTCCGTGGGCTACCACATACTCTACCTCGCTGTGCATTTCCTGATGGTCAAGCCCCCGCTCCTTTGCAGCCCGGACGACCGCATTGGCTACGGAATGCGGAAAATGCTCCTCCAGGCAGGCGGCGACCCGCAGCATTTCTTTTTCATCCTGGCCGCGGAAAGCCACCACGCTGCAGACCGTGGGACAGGCATTGGTGAGCGTCCCGGTCTTGTCGAAAACCACGGTATCGGCCTGGCTCAGGATTTCCATGTATTTCCCGCCCTTGACAGTGATCTTATGCCGACTGGCTTCCCGCATGGCGGACAGGACACTTAAGGGCATGGACAGTTTTAATGCGCAGGAAAAATCCACCATCAGCACCGAGACGGCCCTTGTGATGTTTCCGGTCAGAAGATATGTCAGTCCACTTCCGGCAAGACACCACGGCACCAGTTTGTCGGCCAGGTTGTACGCCCTCTTTTCGGTATTTGATTTCAGCCGTTCTGATTCTTCGATCATACGGACGATCCGGTCGTAACGGTTTTCTCCGGCAATATGCGTGACACGAACCACACAGTTTCCTTCTTCTATGACAGAGCCTGCATAAACTGCCGCCCCGGGGTGCTTCGCGACCGGAACGGATTCTCCGGTAAGAGACGCCTGATTGACCATGACATCCCCTTGCTCGAGGATCCCATCCAATGGCAGGACATGTCCGGTATGGACAATGATCCGGTCTCCGGCTCGGATCTGAGACAAAGGCACCTCTGCCTGCTGTCCGTCGTCTTTCAGGAGCCAGACACGATCCACATGAAGCGACATGTTCTTAGCAAGATCATCCACGGATTGTTTATGAGTCCAGGCATCCAGCGTACTCCCAAGTCCCAGCAGGAAGCGCACAGATCCCGCCGTTGAATCATCACCTGTTAGAAGAGAGGCGCTGATCGCAACGCCGTCCAGAACTTCCACATTCAATTTCCCCTGAGCCAGCGTTTTTACCGCCAGCCATATGCGCGGAACTGCAGTTGCTGTATTGATCACCTGCCGGAGAGGCGCAGGAAGAAACAGTCTTTTTGCATAGTGCCACAGCACCTGAAAGACCATTTTCTCCTTATATTCACGGTTGATGCGGCGGCTGTTGGCGCTTAGCACATGCGCTTCTTCCCGGGCTTCTTCGTAAGTAAAGCGTGAAAGCTGCGTATAAAGCGCCTTTCTGTCTCCGTGAAAGACAATGATCAGGCTGCCCAGCCGTTCATGTACTGTCACCTGATCGACACCGGGAAGCGTCAGAGCCCAGGCTTCAAGAAGGTCAGCCTGTTCCATGCTCATCGAATACTGCAAGGCTTTCAGGCGTACCCGCCCCGGACTCTCATGAAGGATCTGGAATCTCATGCCTGTGCGCCGTCTTCGATAAATGCAGCTTCTTCCTTCGCTGCTCTGGCTTCATTGATCGCCTTCGCATCCGCCAGGATATCGGCGCAGTTTTCCTGGACGGTTTCCACATCGTGCATGACCTGATCCTTGCAGCGAAGCGCCGCTGCCGTGACATGCGTGTAGACTTTCCGGGCATCTTTGCTGCCAAGCAGCTTAAAGCCTGCGGACCCGAATAATGTTCCTCCCACAAAAAGTGCGATCTTTCCTGCCAAATTCATGTTTGCTTCCTCCTCTTTATTCTTCCGGCATCTGCCGGTTGATTACTTTTTGCTATGCCTTCCGAAAGCGATCCGGACGATCTTCATTCTGACCAGTCCGTCACAGAAACGGATCATCATCTTATGGAACAAGCCGACTTTGCTGTAAATGTCCCGGTATCCGCGCATATAGCTTTTCGCCGTTACCGAAGCAAACCGGTCGCTCCATGCGTTCAGCTCTGCCTCATTCTCCAGGGAGAAAAAGGCGTCCACGTCGGTGATCCCGGCCTCCTTCAGCCAGGTCTTCCGCATCAGCTTCGCGCCGCGTTCGTTGCAGGAATCGAAGGCCAGCACGCCTCCGGAAAAGTGCTCAGCCATCGCATGAAACAGCTTTTT
This sequence comes from Lachnospiraceae bacterium, assembly GCA_017460845.1. GTDB lineage: Bacteria > Bacillota > Clostridia > Lachnospirales > Lachnospiraceae > Avilachnospira. The sequence goes on along the minus strand of JAFUAE010000100.1, from coordinate 886 downwards.
CACATCGGCTGTCCTGAAATAATAAAACACGCCTGCGGCAAAGAAGACTGCTCCGCCCCCGGCATCGATCTTGTCCATCCAGGCAAAATCATTCAGATCGCAGGCAAGATTTGTCTCCCGATCACCTGCAGGAAGCAGGTCGTTTCGCACCTTGATCACGTCAGGAAGGTCGATGTTATAACCCAGGCACTGTCCGTTATCGACTTTGGAGAAGGTGTCATCCAGGCCGCAGCCGAGGTTGACGACCGCCGCTTTCGGATGATCTTTCAGGTAGGCTTCCACTTCACAGCGAAGGTCATACTGCCGCTGCGCCACCTCGAGCGCGCCGAACAGGCCTGCGGCGGATTCCATTTTCTTTCGCTTCTTGGAAAAATCATAGTCCAGGCTGTCGCAGATCCGCTTGGCCTCAGGATCCGAAAACAGTTCCGGAAAGCGCTCAGAACACACCAGCCTTCCGAACAGTGGAATGACCAGCGTCTCCTGCACCGTGTTTTTCTCAATGTGATATTTCATGGCTCAATCCTTTCTTTTTGTATCCGCAGTCACAGTACGGGCCGCCGGAGGCCAGCGTATATTCCCGCACGAACTCTGACGCGCCGCCCGCCTCGCTCATGGTGTAGTCCAGGCGGCACATGGCGGGAACCAGCTCAACAAGCCCCAGTTCCTTCATCAGTGTGCAGATGCCGCAGGTCGTAAAACGAGCCTCATAGCCGCTGCCATCCGGGTAGAGCAGGTATTCCATGTTCCAGGAATACGGATTCCGGTCTGCTGCCCGAAGCGCGGCGGTATCCTTCATCCCGCCGACGGAGGTCAAGTCCCGGAACGGCCTTTGCAGTATATCCGTAGACCGTCTTGCAGAACATGAGGGGGAACAGTTTTCCGATGA
>JAFUAE010000099.1 GCA_017460845.1 Lachnospiraceae bacterium | reverse complement strand
TCCAAACAACCTCTCCTGCCGCAGGTACACGGGCGTCCACCAACAATCAAAGTGGCGTGTCCGAGTTCTCCGGCAAAACCGTCGTGCCCATACACCATCTGTCCGTTCACAAAAATGCGGTCCACTTTTGAATTCCCGATGATCCGTCTTAAATCTGTCGGAACCGCGTCGCGGATGCTGGCATCGCTCGATCCGTGTATGCGGCAGCTGTAGATCACATCCCAGAGCGCAACATGATGGCCCAGAAGGAAATCGCGTTTCTCTTCGATCGTCTGCGGGACGAAAACATGATTTGACAAGGCTGCCGAAGCCGGTTCTGCAGAAGCCGAGGCTGCAGACGCATGGGCGTTTGTGTCTGCTCCCCGGCCGGAAGCATTTCCAGAATCTGCAAATACATTTGCCAGCACCTTCCAGAAGCGGTTCTGCGGATGTCCGTAAAAGAAGTTCTGCTCTCTGGACTTGACCGAGGGAAAGCTTCCAAGGATCAGGATGCGGCTCTCCGCGTCAAAGAGCGGCTCGAAGGGATGCGTGAGGAGTTGGGTGATGTCGGTGGTGGTTATGGATTTCATGGGTTTTATAGTACTCTTTTGTAATTTATTTATATCGGCTGCTGCATATGCTGTTCCGGAAAGATTTTATTATTATATCATTTCATCTATATAAGTACAAATCGCTTGCTGACATGGTGATTATATGGTATTATTTTGGTAATTGATATGGGTATAAACGGTGATATGGTAATCTAATGGTGGTTTTACGGGTTGTAGGGTAAAATTTTAAATTCCAGTAATGTAGCTTTGCCACGGGGGATTTGTTATGCTGACCATTGAAGAAATGAAAAAAAGAAAGATTCAGTACGGATATACCAATACCCTGCTTTCCGAGCTCAGCGGGGTGCCTGTGGGTACCGTCAATAAGATTTTCAGCGGGGAGACGAAGCAGCCCAGGCGCGAGACATTGCTCGCTCTGGACAAGCTCCTGAGCGCAGATCCGGTCGCGTACTCTTCGACTGCTTTTATGTTGCGCGGGCTAAAGCAGGGGGCTGCGACTCCTGTGACGGAAAGCCCTTCTTCAGATTTTGTGCTGCGGGACAGTTCTTCTGCCGCTTCATCCTACCGGATCCGGCCGGAGATTTCTGATCCGGCACCCGGCGGTGCCTGCGACGGTGTGGAGATTTGCGGGAAAAAGCCGGGGGAATATACGATCGAGGACTATCTTGCTCTCCCGGATGATAAGCGTGTAGAGCTGATCGACGGATTTTTCTATGATATGGCCAGTCCCAAGATACGGCATCAGCAGATTTGTGGAGAGATTTATGCAGCAGTCCTGTATCAGATCCGTGAAAAAGGCGGCTCCTGCCAGGTTTTTATGTCTCCGGTAGACGTCTATCTGTGTGAGGATCAGCAGACGGTTGTCCAACCGGATGTCCAGATTGTCTGCGATCCTTCCAAAATTACGGAAAAGTCCATTGTCGGCGCCCCCGACTTTGTACTGGAGGTAATTTCTCCTTCCACCGGGTTCAAGGACTATACGATCAAGCTGCACAAATATCAAGAGGCTGGCGTCCGGGAGTACTGGATCGCAGACCCGATCAAAAAGCGCCTGATGATCTTCTATTTTGAAGGGGAGGAGGTGCCTCAGATCCTGCCTCTGGAGGGCCAGGCAGCGCTCCGGATCTTTGGCGGGGAGGTTACTGTGGATCTGGACAGGATCCGGGTATATTGTGAGTAATGTGAAAATATCCAAAAAATGATTGACGTTTTAGTAGGTTTGTGCTTTAATGAGCGAAAGACATTGACGAAGACGATCGGGAACCGTCCGGAGAACAGAGAACCTGTCATCGGCTGGAAGCAGGGCGAAGGGCATCCCAATGATCCATCACTTCCGAGTCGGAGATCTGAGAGGATATACGCTGAGATCAAGGCACAGAGCCATTGACATTTGCAGCGATCCATGTAGGGTCTCCCGTGTAAGCTACGTGAGTGCTCAGGGCTTGCAGGAGCCTGATGAGTGGCGTGTCAAAGCGCAATTTGAGTGGTACCGCGGGTTGAGTATATCGGCTCGTCTCAAAGGAATATCTTTGGGACGAGTCTTTTTTTACATTTACAGGAGGCAAAAACTAATGGCTGAAACAACCGCAAGCAGCATGCTGATGGAAGTATCGCAGCGTATCCGCCAGCTCCGTGAGGACAGCGGATATACGAGTGAGCAGATGGCGGAAATGACTTCTTTCCCGCTCTCTGATTATGAGCTCTATGAAAAGGGCGGAGTTGATCTGCCGTTCTCTTTTATTCACAAATGTGCAGAAGTGTTCGGCGTTGAAATGATGGAGCTTCTGGAAGGCACGACACCGCGCCTGACCGGATACGAGATCACGAGAGCCGGCAAGGGACAGATCACTGCCGTCGAGCCGGGCATTGAGATTAAGAGTATCGCCTACCTGTTCAAAAACCGCAAGGCGGATCCCTACTGGGTCACCTACAGCTATTCCGAGGAGGAGCAGCATAAGCCGATCCACCAGGTCACCCATCCGGGTCAGGAATTCGACCTCGTCCTGAAGGGCTCGATGCGCCTTAAGATCGGGGATCACGAGGAGGTGCTTCATGAGGGCGACAGCGCTTTCTACAATTCCTCCAAGCCCCACGGCATGATCGCGATCAACGGCGAGGATGTTACCTTCCTCTCCATGATCCTGCCCGAGGAGGGCTCCGAATTTGAATGGAAGGACGGCCATCTGCAGGGCGTGGAATCGGCAGCAAAGTCCGCTCCGAAGAAGCCGGCCCGCAAGCCTGTCCCGAATTTTGTCAGCGATTTCATTACCTTTGACGAGGATGAGGACGGGTATCCAAGCAACATTGTCGTCAAGAATACCGAGAAGTTCAATTTTGCTTTTGATGTGGTGGATAAGATCGCCGAGGAGCAGCCGGAGCGTCTGTGCATGCTGCATCTCGACCGCGAGAAGAACGAGCGCCGCTTCACTTTCCTTCAGATGAAGAAGATGAGCGCCCGCGCAGCCAACTATTTTAAGGCGCAGGGCATTCGCAAGGGTGACAGGGTCCTTCTCCTGCTCCGCCGCAACTGGGAATTCTGGCCGATCCTTGTCGGCCTGCACAAGATGGGCGCGATCGCGATCCCGGCGACTGACCAGCTCCTGCAGAAGGATCTGGAGTACCGCTTCAATGCGGCTTCCGTCCGCGCGGTGGTCTGCACTTCCTTCGGCAATGTCCATCACGAGGTCGAGAAGGCGCTTGCGAACAGCCCGACTGTCGAGCTCAAGATCATGACCGGCGGCCTGGCTGAGGGCTGCGAGGGCATCTGGCACGATTTCGACAATGAATATGATATGTATTCCAGCCGCTACCGCCGTACGGGAGACTGCATCCAGGGCAATGATACGATGCTGATGCTCTTCTCTTCCGGTACCTCGGGCTATCCGAAGGCCGTGGAGCACAACTGCAAATATCCGCTCGGTCATTTCTCAACTGCCCGCTGGTGGCACGATGTGGATCCGGACGGCATTCACCTCACGATTTCCGATACCGGCTGGGGCAAGGCGCTCTGGGGCAAGATCTACGGCCAGTGGATGAATGGCGGCGCAACCTTTGTCTATGACTTTGACCGCTTCCATTCCGACGACCTGCTTCCGCTGTTCGCGCAGTATAAGATCACGACCTTCTGCGCGCCGCCGACGATGTACCGCTTCTTTATCAAGGAAGATCTCAACAAGTACGATCTGTCCAGCATCAAGCACGCCAGCATTGCCGGCGAGGCGATGAACCCGGAGGTCTTCGAGCGCTTCCGCGAGGCGACGGGCTTAAGCATTATGGAAGGCTTCGGCCAGACTGAGACTACGCTGACTGTCGGCAACTTTGTCGGCATGACGCCGAAGCCCGGTTCCATGGGCAAGCCGAGTCCGATGTATGAGATCGGCCTTGTGGATAACGATGGCAATGCTGTCGGCACCGGTGAACCCGGCGAGATCGTCATCAATTATTCCAAGGGCGCGCCCTGCGGCCTCTTCAAGGGTTATTACAATGATCCCGAGGCTACGAAGAATGCGATGTCAGGCGGATGGTATCATACCGGCGACCTTGCATGGAGAGATGAGGACGGTTATTTCTGGTATGTCGGCAGGAAGGATGATATCATCAAGTCTTCCGGATACCGGATCGGGCCGTTCGAGATCGAGTCGGTCATCATGGAGCTTCCGTATGTCCTCGAATGCGGCGTTTCCGCAGAGCCGGACGAGACCAGAGGACAGGTCGTCAAGGCGAGTATTGTGCTCGTAAAGGGCAAGGAAGGCACCGAGGAGCTCAAGAAAGAGATCCAGACCTATGTCAAGGAACGCACGGCGCCTTACAAGTATCCGCGTATCGTCGTATTCCGTGAGAGCCTGCCGAAGACCGTAAGCGGCAAGATTCAGAGGAATAAGCTGTAATAAGTCAGTGGTTTTTCGAAAAGCATCGGGATCAGCAATTCATGCCGGTTCCGATGCTTTTTAAAATGATTCAGGCTTTTTATTTCTGCACAATTTCCATCTGATACGCAGTTAACTTTTACGCTTATTTATGGTAGTATATATGGGATTATAATCATCCTGCGCCGGTATTCCGGCAGCACCTTATCTGGAGGCAATTATGTTCGTTCCGAATTCCATTGACATGCGTTCCACAGAGATCCGCGACCGTATCCGCGAGCTCCGCGAAAATAATGACTATACTATCGAGTATATGGCAAATGCCAACAATATTCCGACCGACGTATACATCGCGTACGAGAACGGTGACAAGCCCTTGAGCTACGCGTTTATCTATACCTGTTCCCAGATCTTCAACATTGACATCAATGAGTTGATCCAGGGCGATGCGCCTGACATCAGCACAGTCGCCATTACCAGAAGCGGCGAGGGCGTGCAGAACCAGAAGGCCCACGGCATGGTCACGAGAAACCTGGCTCCGCGCTTCCGCAACCGTATGGTGGAGCCGCTCTTTATCACGGCCGAATATGAGCCGGGCAATGAAGATAAGCCTCTCGAAGTGACGACGCATATCGGACAGGAATTCGACTATATTCTGGACGGCCAGCTCAAGATCCAGATCGGTGACAAGACTGATGTGTTAAACGCCGGCGATACCGTCTTCTTTGACTCTTCTCTTCCGCACGGCTTTATGGCGGTGGGAGGCAAAGACTGCCGTATTCTCGCTGCCATGGTTTCTCCGGAGGATATTGATTTTACGAAGGTCACCTCTTCCGCTGCTTCCGTCTCCGGTTCCGGTTCCGCTTCGGGTTCCGTGCCTTCCTCTGAAGACCTGAAGGATCTCTGGAGCGATTTCATCGAAACAGAGGAAAATGCAGACGGCGTCCTGCAGCACATTTCCTTCAAGAATATGGATAGCTTTAATTTCTCGTTTGACGTTGTGGATAAGCTCGCGGATGTCTGCCCGGATACTCCGGCTCTCGTACATATCGACGAGCACCATACAGAGCGCCGCTTTACATTTAAAGATATCAAGAAAAAGAGCGGCCGCGCTGCCAACTACCTGAGCTCTCTCGGCATCAAGAAGGGCGACCGCGTCATGCTGGTGCTCCGCAGAAACTGGCAGTTCTGGCCGATTATGATCGCGCTCGGCAAGATCGGCGCGATTGCCGTGCCGGTGACCTGGCAGCTCAACCCGAAGGATTATCATTACCGCTTCCGCAACGGCCGCATCAATGCGATCATTGCCTGCAACGAAGCGGATATCCTGGACAAGATCGATACGGCGGCAGCCAATTACGGCCGCTCCCTGATCAAGGTGTCCGCCGGCGGGCCGCGCGCGGGCTGGGGCGATTTTGACAGCGGCTACGACAAGATGTCCGCACGCTTCAGCCGTTCCAAGGACAGCGCCTGCGGCACTGATCCGATGCTGATGATCTTCCAGTCCTATTCCGACGATATGGCGCAGCCCTGCTGCTTCGACTGCAGATATCCGCTGGCATCCTTTGTCATCGGGCGCTACTGGAACTGCAATGAGCCGGGTTCCTTAAGCCTTGCCATTACCGATACCGCCTGGGCCAAGGCGCTCTGGAGCAAGCTCTACGGTCCGTGGCTCTGCGCGTCGGGCGTATTTACTTACGATTTCCGCGCACTCAAGCTCCCGGATCTGATGAACTACATTTCCAGCTACAGGATCACTTCCGTGACGGCGCCGTCTTCTCTCCTGCGCGCCCTGCTGAATGAGGATATGAATTCGTTTGATCTGTCGTCGCTCAAGACTGTGTGCACGGTCGGCGATTCCATGGATCCGGATGTGTTCCACATGTTCCAGGAAGCCACCGGTATCGCGATTCGCAGCGGCTATGGCCAGGCAGAGACCTCTCTCCTGACCGGCGATTTCATCGGCACCGAGCCTCTCGCAGGCTCCATCGGCACTGCCAATCCGATGTATGAGATCCGCCTGCTGGATAAGGACGACCGCGAGGTCGAGATCGGCGAGCCCGGCGAGATCTGCGTTTCCGTCAAGGATAACCCGATCGGCATTATGTCCGAGCTTTACCGCAAGCCTGATCTGACTGCAAAGGTGATCCGGAACGGCTGGCTGCACACGGGCGACCTTGCCTGGAGAGACGAGGATGGACATTTCTGGTCTATCGGACGCATTGACGACATTATTAAATGCGCCGGCTTCCGTATCGCGCCTGCCGAGGTCGAGGATACGATCATGGAGATCCCCTATGTCCTGGAGTGCGGCGTTACCGGTGTGCCGGATCAGACCCGCGGTCAGATCGTGAAGGCCGGCATTGTCCTGATCCCGGAGAAGGATCCGTCCGAGGACCTTAAGACCGAGATTCAGGAATATGTTAAGAATAACACGGCGTCCTACCGCTACCCGCGTATCGTCGAGTTCCGTACGGAGCTGCCGAAGAACCGGGACGGCAAGGTCATCCGCAGCAAGCTTTGATTGGACTTCTTGAGAAATATGGAGGAATTGTAAATGTTACCTGAGAAAACTCTTGCCTGGGGCTTAAGCCGCAGCTGTATCCGTGAACTTGCAGAGTACGGCGCACGCCGCAAGGCTGAGATCGGCGCTGAAAATGTCTATGACTTCAGTCTCGGCAACCCGAGCGTGCCCTCTCCCGAGATCGTCAATGCTTCCATCGCTGAGCTGATCAAGGACAACAGCGTGAATATTCACGGTTATACAACTGCGGCCGGCATTCTGTCCTTAAGGGAAAAGCTTGCGGCGGATCTTAACAGCCGTTTCGGTCTGGAGCTTACGCCTGATCTGTTTTATGTGACCTGCGGTGCGGCTGCCAGCCTGACGGTTACTCTCAAGGCGATCCTGTTCCCGGGCGATGAGGTCATTACTGTGGCCCCGTTCTTCCCGGAGTACCGCGTGTTTGTCGAAGCTGTCGGCGGAGTCCTCAAGGTCGTTCCGGCAGCGCCTGATTTCCAGATCGATCTGGACGCGTTTGAAAAGCTGCTCTCAGACAAGACGAAGGCCGTTATTATCAACTCGCCCAACAATCCGTCCGGCGCCGTGTTCAGCGAAGACTGCATCAAGGGCCTTGCTGCAATCATGAAGCGTCATGAGGAAAAGACCGGCGAAACGCTCTATCTGATCAGTGACGAGCCCTACCGCGAGATCGTATACGGTGACATTACCGTGCCCTGCACGATGAATTACTACGATGACGCGATCATCTGCTATTCCTTCAGTAAGTCCCTCTCCGTTCCCGGCGAGCGTATCGGCTATATCGCTGTCAGCAATAAGCTGAATGACTGCAGAAATGTCTATGCCTCCATCATGGGCGCGGGACGCTCTCTCGGCTATGTCAACCCGCCGAGCCTGTTCCAGCGGGTCATTGAGAGGTCGGTCGGCCAGACCTCGGATATCAGTGAGTATCAGAAGAATCGGGATCTCCTGTGCAATGGCTTAAAGGCGATCGGCTACGAGTATGTGGAGCCGCAGGGCGCATTTTACCTCTTTGTGAAGGCGCTGGAGCCGGATGCTCTGGCCTTCAGCGAACGCGCCAAGAAGCATGAGCTGCTGCTCGTGCCGAGCGATGATTTCGGCTGCACCGGCTATGTGCGTCTGGCTTACTGCGTTGCTACTTCTACGATCGAGAAGGCAATGCCGGCGTTTAAGGCGCTGTTTGAGGAGTATCAGGCGAAGGGGTAATGCCGCTTTTTGATATTAAAAATATTGCCCGGATGCATGATATGTACCCCCTTTACTGTTTGTCCAGTAAAGGGGGTAGCATATCAGTGAGCGCATCCGGGCATTTTCTTATCCGAACATCGGGTTCTTTTTTTCGATCGTGCGGTCTATGATCGAGAGTGACAGGATGGTGACGATGGCGCCGATCAGGGAAGCCGTCGTGGAGACTGTAAGCAGTACCTTCGCACCGAAGCTGTTGAGTATCAGTCCGCCAGCCAGGCTCGAGATCACACAGCCGATCGCGTAGGCCATCGTGATCAGTGACTGCCCCTTGACGCCGTCGTGCTTGTCAAAGAGCTCCGCCACATAATAGACTGCAACCGGGAAAAACAGACCGTAGGATATCATCTGGAAGGAGGTCGCGATCCAGATCTGGGTGATCGATCCGGCCAGCAGAGTCAGCAGGGATTTGATGAAAAAGCAAAATGACGAAAGCACCAGCAGCTTATTGATTCCGAATTTCATTACCAGGGTTAGGGACAGGATCATCGGGAACAGCTCGATTGCCGCCTTGAAGCCCTGCACATTGCCGTAGTCCGCGCTTGTTGCGCCGAGGGGCTGCATGACCTGATACAGATAGTTGTTGAGGGTCGCATAGCTGTAAAACAGCAGTGTACATCCCGCTACAAAGATCATAAAGGTCCTGTAGCTGCGGATAAACTGTAAATAGGTAACCTTCTTCACAGGCTCGGCGCCGGAAGCATTTGCAGCGGAACCTCCTTCCTCTGCGGCCTCAGAAGCCAGCCGCTTTGCTCTCCTCTTAAGCTTCAGATCCATTGCGCTCAGCAGCAGGATCAGGCAGATCCCGAGCAGGATGACGCCGTACTGCAGCAGAGAATTGCCGAATCCCCCGATTATCTGGCCGATGACGGCGGAAACGACCGCATAAGACAGAGAACCCATGCTTCTCGCGATGCCGTAATTCATGTGGTAACGGTAGTTCTGCAGCTGGAAATTCATCGCATTCAGACAGGGCTGCACGGACATGATGGTTATGATCTGGGCACAGTAAAGAACGCACAGAAGCATGCTTCTGCCGCTCAGCATCAGCAGGACTACATTGATCGCGATGATCAGCACGAAGCCGGCCGCCAGGATCTCGCTGACCGTCACCTTTTTGGCGCTGTCCGCAAAGTTCGCGATGATCTGCTGCAGGAATACGGATACGATGAAGCCTGCAGCCATCATCATGCCGATCTCCGAGTTGTTGAAGCCGTTATCGAGCATGTACGGGCTCAGGAAAAGGAAGATGAATGCATAGATCCCGTAATAGAGGATGTTGACCAGGGTATACGCCAGGTTGGCATTGCGATCCGCCGGGTTTCCTCCAAGATGAATATCAAAATGAACATACATGAAATACATGTCGTAATTCCCCGTAATTTTACACAAACTTTCTTGTGAAGTTTTGTATGGATTATACAGCTTTTGATTTTTGAGCGCAAGATTCAGACCTTGGGATTGCAATACTTCTTAGGTATTTTCTTCATATCATTTTTATATTATGGTAAAATGTAACGACAGAATAACGATTCGGCAAAGTGCCGTGAAACACATATTTGAAAGGAGTACGTATGTACCAGTTCACCTACAGCATCCCCACCAAGATCATCTTCGGTCCTGACAAGCTGGACAAGCTCGGCAAGGAGCTTTCCAAATTCGGCAAGAAGGTCCTGATCGTTTACGGCGGCGGGTCCATCAAAAGAAATGGGATCTTTGACCGCGCAACGCTCTCTATTAAGGAGGCCGGTCTCGAGTACTGCGAGCTTTCCGGTGTTGAGCCCAATCCCAAAATCACCAGTGTCAATGCGGGCGCCGACATTTGCAGAAAAGAAGGGATCGATGTGATCCTTGCCATCGGCGGCGGCTCCGTCATCGACTGTTCCAAGGCCATCTCCGCTTCCGCAGCCTACGACGGGGACGCCTGGGATATCATTACCAGAAAGGTTAAGATCGGCAAATGTCTCCCGATCGTGACGATTCTGACGATTGCGGCTACAGGCTCCGAAATGGATCCGGTATTTGTCATTTCCAATATGGAGACCCAGCAGAAGCTTGCGTGCGGCCATCCGGCAGTGCGCCCGGCCGTTTCCTTCCTGGATCCGACACTGACCTATTCGGTGAGCCCGTTCCAGACTGCCGCGGGTTCTGCGGATATTCTCTCCCACATCATGGAGGATTATTTCCTGGACGACGGCGAGACGATGTATTTCCTTGACCGCTTCAAGGAAGGCATGATGAAGACTGTCATCAAATACGCTCCGATCGCGATCGCAGAGCCGGAAAATTACGAGGCAAGAGCCAACCTCATGTGGACCAGTTCCTGGGCGATCAACGGTTTCTCCGGCGCCATGAGAAAGAGCGAGTGGTCCAATCACATGATGGAACACGAGCTTTCTGCGATCTATGATATTACCCATGGCCTCGGCCTTGCGATCCTCACCCCGCGCTGGATGAAGTATGTCCTCGACGAGACGACTGCGCCGAAGTTCTATGATTTCGCTGTAAATGTTTTCGGCGTCGATCCCGCACTTTCGCAGATGGAAGCCGCAAAGAAGGGTATCGAGTGCCTGGAGGATTTCCTTTACAAGAAGCTCGGCCTCAAGTCCACGCTGACAGAGGTCGGCATTGATGATAAGAATATTGATGTGATGGCGAAGAAGGCCTGCAATGGTAAGGAGACCTTAAACGGCTGGAAGGTGCTGACACCCGCCCAGATCGCTGAGATCTACAGAGCCTGCCTGTAATATCACAAATGCCGCTGTATGGAATTAGTCAACCATACAACGGCATTTTTCTTTGTCTTATCAGAGCATCCAGGTCTCTGTTTCTTCTGCTCCGTCTGATCAGAACCCCCGGGTTTCTATTGCTTCTGCTCTGCATTTTCAGAGCACCCATGTCTCCGTTTCTTCTGCTCCGGCATATTCTGCAAAGGCAGCTGCCGCGTCCTTTAACAGTGCTTCCAGATCGATCGTGTTTTCAAAGCAATAGATAACAGTCAGGATCGCTTTGGTCTTTTCGGTAACCATGGCCCTCGTAGAGTCGGACATGGAAGATCCGAAGATGCCTTCCTCGTCCGCAAGGACCAGCATGTTTTCCATATCCAGGAATTCTTTGCCGATCCCGTCGTATCCCTCTCCCGCTTCTGCTTTCCGGAAGATGATGCCGCCCTTTACCTGACCGAGGTCATAGGAACCGACGGAAAGTCCGCTCTGCACGGAGATCAGATTGTTGACGTCCACGACAGAATTGATGTGGTAAAGCTCATCTCCGCGCTTGACTCTGCGCAGGAGGGCTTCCGAGGATACTCGGTAACGGCCGGGATTTCTTCCGAAGGCCTTATAAGCTGCGCGGCTTCCGCGTACGCCGGGGATTTCTCCCCATTCCTTACCTTCGATCCCTGCCCGGACCTCAGGCAGAATTTTTTCATTCAGAAAGTCCCAGAAAGCGGCATCCGGCTGCTTTACCTCCGCCCGAAAACAAAGACACCCAAGGCGTATCTCCGGATAAACGCTTTTTAAATTCTCATCTATTGTTATGTTGTATTTCATTTACTGCCTCCCCAGCCTTCTATGGCTGCCTGCTCTCCCCGGCCACTCATATCATGTTTAATATGTAATATTCTAACAAAACAACATCGGGATCCACTCATGTTGAAGATCCCGATGTCTTTTTAAAATGCTATATAATAATTACTTTCTCGGGTTTGCGATTGCTGCCTGTGCTGCTGCAAGACGAGCGATCGGAACACGGAACGGGCTGCAGGATACATAGTCAAGACCGACTCTGTGGAAGAAATCAACAGAGGACGGATCTCCGCCATGCTCTCCGCAGACGCCGAGATGCAGATCCGGATTTGCGCCGCGGCCGAGCTCGCATGCCATCTTGACAAGCTTGCCGACACCGATCTGGTCGATCTTAGCGAACGGATCGTTCTCGTAGATCTTCTTGTCATAGTAAGCGCCAAGGAACTTGCCCGCATCATCACGGCTGAAGCCGAAGGTCATCTGGGTCAGGTCATTGGTACCGAATGAGAAGAATGCAGCTTCCTTAGCAATTGCATCTGCAGTCAGGGCAGCTCTCGGAATCTCGATCATGGTGCCGACGATGTACTTGAGGTCAGCGCCTGCTTCTGCGATAACTTCATCTGCTGTCTTGACGACAACATCCTTGACATACTTAAGCTCCTTAACCTCGCCGACAAGCGGGATCATGATCTCAGGAACCATGTTCCAGCCCTTGCGTGCATTGACAGCGATTGCAGCCTTGATGACTGCACGTGTCTGCATCTCAGCGATTTCCGGATAGGTAACTGCCAGACGGCATCCGCGGTGACCCATCATCGGGTTGAACTCGTGCAGAGCGGAAATGATGTTCTTGATCTGCTCGACGGTCTTGCCCTGAGCCTTAGCGAGAGCCTCGATATCAGCCTCTTCGGTCGGTACGAACTCATGCAGCGGCGGATCCAGGAAACGAATGGTAACCGGGCAGCCTTCCATAGCCTCGTAGATGCCCTCGAAGTCTTCCTGTTGGAACTTCTCGATCTTAGCCAGAGCCTTGACACGATCCTCTACAGTGTCGGAGCAGATCATCTCACGGAACGGTCCGATACGGTCGGAATTAAAGAACATGTGCTCTGTACGGCAAAGACCGATACCCTCTGCACCGAGGTTTCTTGCGTTCTTTGCATCACGCGGCGTATCCGCATTGGTGCGGACCTTCAGTGCGCGGAACTCGTCAGCCCAGCCCATGATACGGCCGAAGGTGCCTGCGATGGAAGCGTCTACGGTCGGGATGATGCCGTCGTAAATGTTGCCGGTGGAACCATCGAGTGAAATGTAATCTCCCTCATGATACTCCTTGCCTGCAAGGACGAACCTCTTGTTCTCCTCGTCCATAGCGATAGCGGAGCAGCCGGATACGCAGCAGGTACCCATACCGCGGGCGACAACAGCTGCGTGAGAGGTCATACCGCCGCGGACAGTCAGGATACCCTGAGAAGCCTTCATGCCTTCGATATCCTCCGGTGAAGTCTCAAGACGTACAAGAACGACCTTCTCTCCTCTTGCCTTCCACTCCTTTGCATCCTCTGCAGTGAATACGATCTTGCCGCATGCAGCTCCCGGTGATGCTGCCAGAGCCTTTGCAACCGGCTCGGCCTTCTTGAGTGCAGCCGGGTCAAACTGCGGATGAAGCAGGGTGTCGAGGTTTCTCGGATCGATCATGGCAACTGCCTCTTCCGGAGTCCTCAGTCCTTCGTCTACGAGGTCGCATGCGATCTGAAGAGCAGCCTGTGCAGTTCTCTTGCCGTTACGGGTCTGAAGCATATAGAGCTTGCCGTTCTCGACTGTGAACTCCATATCCTGCATATCGCGGTAATGCTTCTCAAGGTTGCTGCATACCTGGATGAACTGTGCATATGCCTCAGGGAATTTCTTCTCCATCTCAGCGATCGGCATCGGGGTACGTACGCCTGCAACGACGTCCTCACCCTGTGCATTGGTCAGGAACTCGCCCATGAGCTTCTTTTCGCCGGTAGCCGGATCACGTGTGAATGCTACGCCTGTACCGGAGTTGTCATTAAGGTTACCGAATACCATCGGCATGACATTGACAGCGGTACCCCAGGAATACGGGATATCATTGTCGCGGCGGTATACGTTTGCTCTCGGGTTATCCCAGGAACGGAATACAGCCTTGATTGCTTCCTTCAGCTGAACCACCGGATCTGACGGGAAGTCCTCGCCGATCTGGTTCTTGTACTCAGCCTTGAACTGTGCAGCCAGGTTCTTAAGATCCTCAGCAGTCAGGTCTACGTCGTAAACAACGCCCTTTTCAGCCTTCATCTTGTCGATCAGCTGCTCGAAATATTTCTTGCCGACTTCCATAACGACATCAGAGAACATCTGAATGAAACGGCGGTAGGAATCATATACGAAACGCTCGAACTTCGGATCCGGATTGCCCTTGATCATAGCCTCGACGACTTCGTCGTTCAGACCGAGGTTCAGGATCGTGTCCATCATGCCCGTCATGGATGCACGTGCACCGGAACGGACGGAAACAAGAAGCGGATTCTGCTTGTCGCCGAACTTCTTGCCGTTGATCTCTTCCATCTTCTTAACATTTTCCATGATTTCCTGCATGATGTCGTCATTGATCTGACGGCCATCCTCATAATACTGTGTGCAGGCCTCTGTGGAAATGGTGAATCCCTGCGGTACCGGAAGGCCAAGATTGGTCATCTCCGCAAGGTTTGCACCCTTACCGCCAAGAAGGTTGCGCATGTCTGCATTGCCCTCTTTGAACTGGTATACAAACTTTTTCATCCCCTGTTTTCCTCCTTATATAACTTAAAGGTGAATAAAAAACGAATTCAGGCTTCCTGCCAGCTACGCCGGCCCTACCGGCCCTTTTGCCAATACATCACAACAGCTTTTTGACAGCTTTGCAGCCGCCCGGCATCTGCAAAAGGCCATTTTTCGGAAGCTTATTTACTATAACATATTTTTGTCAAAA
Source organism: Lachnospiraceae bacterium (assembly GCA_017460845.1). Taxonomy (GTDB): domain Bacteria; phylum Bacillota; class Clostridia; order Lachnospirales; family Lachnospiraceae; genus Avilachnospira. The sequence continues at coordinate 8,100 of JAFUAE010000099.1, read as the reverse complement.
GTAAAATAATAAGGATTGTATTTTATCCTATCGTACCCGCTATGACCATGATGCTTCCCGCGATGATACTGAGCAGGCAAATGTATTGCGCCGTACTGATTTTTTCCTTCATAATCACGCGTCCGCCTATCATGACGAATACCGGATATACCGCGAGAAGCGGGTCGGTGGAAACGGAATTGATCGCCATCGCATAACTGTAAAAAACAATTCCGATATTGTCTGTGACTGCGCCGAGCAGTCTCGGGGCGCATTCTCTTTTGAACGGGTTATAGATTTTCCTTTCCTTCCGGTAAATGTAACACCAGCAGCCTAATGCAAAGATTGCATACTCCATGCCGACAATGATGATGCTGTCTCCCTCCGGCATGGAATAGCCGTAGGTGGTATCAAGGCATATTCCCGTCACAATCGTTTCCAAACCATCGATAAAAGCAAACATTACCGGAAAAATCAAAGTGCCCAGGCCGTGTATTTTCCAAAACGGTTTCTTTTCTTTTTCCTCTTCGTCGTTTCTGACTGCCTGATTCCGAATGATCGACAATAAGATCACGCTGATCAGGATCAACAGGATGCCCGAAGTCTTTAATGGTGTCAGCAGCTTAGATACATCGTCGACTCTTCCGAGTATCAGGTAGGCAAGTATCAGCAGTACCGTGGATGTCCCGCTGCCGATTCCCTCGATCGGGGATTCTACTGAAACCTCGTTATATACGTATCCGTTAAATGAAATCGTATTTACAATTGCATAGATGATCCCATACACAGTCATGGGCCAGTATCGGACAGCGCTTTCCCATATTGTAAACGGTTCGTCCCGTATGAGCAGATAAACGAGCGCTATGACAAAAAAAACAATGCCTACGGATACGCCATATTTTAAAGAAATATATTTCTCATTTTTTTTATTTACACCGGACTTGTACAGCAAGCATGCCGCTGACCAGGACAGAATGGCCATGCTTGTGCAGATAATCCATACAAGACTATCCATAAAACGATTTGACACCTCGATTGTTGCCGTATTTCCCGCATGTACTGTGTACTGGGGTATTAAGAAAAGCAGGACCATTGCGGCCCTGCTGATTTATGCCTGTCTGAATGCCCCGGCCCTTGATAGAAGAACCACGGTCTCTACATTTTTCGTCCAGGGGAACTGGTCTACGGCTGCGGCTTTGATAATCCTGTATCCTGCAGCCTGCAGCATAACAAGGTCCCTTGCCAGACTCTCCGGCTTGCAGCTGACATAGATCATATTTTTGACGCCGTAATCAATGATTTTCCTCAGTGCCTTCGGGTTCACGCCGTCCCGCGGCGGATCCAGGATCAAGGCATCGGGAGCCGGCAGAGAATCCAGTGCCTTCAATACATCATCTGCAATGAAACGGCAGTTGCCAAGTCCGTTCATTGCAGCATTCTTTTTTGCTGCCTCGACTGCTTCCGGCACGATTTCCACGCCGGTTACCTCCCTGACACAGGGCGCAAGCATCTGAGCGATCGTTCCGGTTCCGGAATACAGGTCATAGATGTGCATATCCTGTTCAAGCTCGTCCACGATATATTCCCTGACCTTGGAATACAGTACCTCCGCCCCTCTGGAATTTGTCTGGAAAAATGAAAACGGCGAGATCCTGAATTCCAGACTTAAGAGTTCCTCGGTGATGTGGTCCTGTCCGTAGAGGATCGTCGTGCCGTCATTTCTCACTGCGTCTGCGAGGGTGTCATTTACAGTGTGCAGAATGCCCCTGATCCTTCCTTCAAATGCCGGATCCGCCTGAACCTCCAGCAGCTTTTCTGCAAATGTCTTCAGCACTTCATCCTGATCCAGGGCGTTCACGCCTTCTGCCGGAAGCTTTTTTCCGGCTGCAAAGGCTTCTCTGTCATAAAGGCTAAGCGAGGAAATCTCCGAATGCTTTTCCACTGGGATCAGCGGCTGGGAGGTCGTGACAAGGTCCACCAGCATTTCTCCGGTATTGACAGCCCTGCGTATAATCAGATAGCGCAGGTATCCGAGATGTGATCTCTTGTCGGTATATGTCAGTCCAAGTCCCCTGAAATAGTCGGCAGCCGCTTTTACGACCAGGTTGCAGTCGTTATGCACCAGCCTGCAGCAGTCAACATCAATGACATCGTAGAAGCTCTTTTTCCTGTGGAGTCCCAGTGTCAGCGGGCCGTCCTTTGCACAGTCTCCAAAGCTGTATTCCATTTTGTTGCGGTATCCGAAAAGCAGGGGGCTCGGAATTATCCCCTCGTAAATATACGGACTGTCCGCATAAGGAGCCGCTGCCTGCTCCAGCAGGGTCCTGACTCTTTCATTTTTTTCCTGCAGCTGGTCTTCGTAACTGCAGTTACAATAATAACAGCCTCCGCATATTCCGCCGAGGCTGCAATCATAGATTACGTTATTGAATTCTGTCTGATTATTCATCCAGATCCTCTTCAGAAATCAGATCCTCATCGTCATCATCAAACAGATCATCATAATCTTCGTATTCGTCATTGCTGAAATGTCTGTAGACTACGAAGGCGATGATGCCGATGATTACCAGTGCGCCGATGATGGAAAGAATGATGATCAGAAGTTTTCTTGAATCTGTTTCCTCTTCTGATCCCGTTCTGACCTTTTCGATCATATCATCGATTGCCTTTTTTGCATCATTCAGTGAAATCAATGTGCTGAGCTTATCCATGTCTTCCTCCCATCGATAGATTAATGCTTAACATCAGCTCACAGACTGCGTTCCTGTCCCCAGGAGCTGATTGCATCAGCTTACGGGCTGCTCCGCGCTTCGCGCTCTGGTTTCCATACATTTCATAACGGCTCGCAGGCTCGCCTATGAAATTGTACCGCATCCCTGCAACAAATATTCGCAACTCGCCCCACTCCCTGCGGTCGTGTGGCTTTATTGCTCATATTTGTTGCCCTGTCAAATGTCAGTCAGAAAAAACAAGCGAGCTTGTTTTTTCTGCTTCCATTTTCCAGGAGCTGATGCAATTATACTATACCCTCTGGAGTTTTGCAAATCCGGCGTACATGACTTTGGTGCCGTGTTCGTCGAAGTTGACGGTGATTTTGTAGTCTTTGACTTCTTCCACGATGTCGGTGACGGTGCCTGTGCCGAATTTGATGTGTCTGACGCGATCTCCGGTCTCATATTCCGGTTTCTGCTTGACAGGTGCCTGACTGCTTCCGAACCCCTTGGTAAGCCCCGGTATTCCCTTTAATGCTGCCGCGCCCTTTTTTCTCCTGCCTGCAGGCGTTGTGTCCAGAGATCCGAATTTCCCGTATCCGCCTTCATTAAAGGCATTATAGGCACGATAGCTTTTTTCATCCGAATACTGTTCTGCGGTACTGTTCCCATAGGAATTGCCATATCCGGATTCATAGCCGCGGCTATCGTTTCTGAGACCGTATTCCATACGGCCTTCATAACCGCCGAAGCCTGCAAAGCTTTCCCTGCGGTCTTCATGCCGGAAATGCTCCCTGCGGAATTTCTTTTCCGCCGCATCGTCCGGTATTTCATCTACGAAGCGGGACGGCTTCATAAAACGTGTCTCGCCATTGATCATGCGCTCTCTGGCCGAGCTTAAGTACAGCTCTTTTCTGGCTCTGGTAAATCCGACATAGCAGAGTCTTCTTTCCTCTTCGATCTCAGCCTCGGGGTCTTCAGCATTGATCGAGGCCGAAGACGGGAAGAGTCCTTCCTCCATGCCGCACAGATAGACCACATCAAATTCGAGGCCTTTGGCCGCGTGCAGCGTCATCATGGTCAGCGCCTCGTCCCCGTCCTCCGTTCTGTCAATGTCGGAGACCAGGGAAATATCCTCAAGGAATACGCCAAGTGCCGCAGCAGGGTCTTCTGTTTCATTTTCCTCTTCAAAGCTGACCGCTTTGCTGATCAGTTCGTCTATGTTTTCGAATCTGGTTTCCGCGGCGATCGGATCGTCCTTTTTCAGCTCCTCCGCATATCCTGTATCATCCCGGACCGTCTCGATCAGAGTCCGCAGACTGAGCTCCCCGTTCGAAAGAAGCTGCTTCTGTTCGCTGATCCATGCGGTGAATTTTCCGATTTTCTTGGCCGCGCTTCCAAGGCCCGGGATCTCCGGGGCCCGTTCCAGCGCCTCATAAAAGCTGATGCCGTGCTGCGCCGCATAGTCGGCGACACGGTTCACGGTCGTATCCCCGATGCCCCGCTTTGGCACATTGATCACTCTCCTGCAGGAAAGATCGTCCACACTGTTGGCAATGATCCTCAGATAGGAAAGAATGTCCTTGATTTCCTTTCTCTGATAGAAATTCACGCCGCCCACGATGATATAGGGAATGCTGCCGGACACGCATCGTTCTTCCAGAAGACGGGACTGCGCATTTGTCCTGTAAAGGACCGCCTGGTTTTTAAGCGGAATGCCGTTCCTGCGGGCCGAAGCCGCCTTACGGATGATATTGTCCGCTTCCGCCGCAGCTGTTTCAAATTCCAGGTACTCCGGCAGCTTTCCTTCTTCATTTTCCGTCCACAGCTTTTTCTCCTTGCGGCCGCTGTTGTTGCGGATGACTTCATTTGCAGCATTCAGGATACGCTTCGTCGAACGGTAGTTCTGCTCCAGCTTGACGATTTTTGCGCCGGGAAAGCTTCTCTCAAAGCTCAGGATATTTTCAATGTTGGCTCCGCGGAACTTGTAAATGGACTGGTCGTCATCACCGACGACACAGAGATTGCCGTATTTTTCCGCCAGCAGACGGACAAGCTCGAACTGGACGTTGTTGGTGTCCTGATACTCGTCCACCATGATATAGCGGAAGCGGTCCTGCCAGTGCTCCAGGACCTCCGGAAATCTGCGGAACAGATCCACGGTCCTGATCAGAAGATCGTCAAAATCCAGCGCGTTGTTTGCCTTCATCTGGCGCTCGTACTCTCTGTAGATCCTGGCCGCATTTCTCTCATAAAAATCGGATGCGGACTTTTCAAAATCTTCCGCGTCAGTCATTTCATTCTTGAGCGTTGAGATCAGGCTCTGGACAGCTCTCTCCCTGTAGATCTTGCTGTCCAGCTCCAGCGTTTTGATGCAGTTGCGCACCAAAGTCCGCTGGTCATCCGCATCATAGATCGTGAAGTCCCGCTCATAGCCCAGCTTATCAATATCGCGGCGCAGGAGCCTGACGCACATGGAGTGAAAGGTCGATACAAATACTCTCTCCGCGATCCCTGCCTCCAGAAGCCGGTCTGTTCTCTCCCGCATTTCCCTGGCCGCCTTATTGGTAAAGGTAATGGCCAGTATATTCCAGGGAGATACCCCGCTTTCGATCAGGTATGCGATCCTGTGTGTCAGGATCCTGGTTTTTCCGGACCCTGCGCCTGCTAAAACAAGAAGCGGTCCCTCCGTTTCCGTGACCGCTTCTCTCTGTCTGTCATTTAATCCCTGTAACAGCTGTTCTTTGTTCAATGTTCGTCCTGTTCTTTGCTTAAAATGCCGGCGGCATCAAATCATTGTCTGAGGACTTGGAGGCATGGCTTTTTTCCTTTCGGGATCCCGAAAAAGCCATGCCGGAACCGCAGTTGATTTGATGCTGCCGGCTGATCATTTATCTCTTGATGGAATTGTACTTCGGATGAAGAACTTCCTTCCGCCCATATAAGGTCTCAGGACCTCCGGGATCTTTACGGAGCCGTCCGGAAGCAGGTTGTTCTCCAGGAATGCGATCAGCATTCTCGGCGGCGCTACACAGGTATTATTCAGTGTATGAGCCAGATGGTTGCCCTTTTCCTTGGACTTGATGCGGATCTTCAGTCTTCTTGCCTGTGCATCTCCGAGGTTGGAGCAGGAACCGACTTCGAAATACTTCTTCTGTCTCGGTGACCACGCCTCCACGTCGCAGGACTTGACCTTGAGATCAGCCAGGTCTCCGGAGCAGCACTCAAGCTGTCTGACCGGAATGTCCAGGGTGCGGAAGAAATCGACTGTGTTCTTCCAGAGCACATCGTACCACTTCATGCTGTCTTCCGGCTCGCAGACTACGATCATCTCCTGCTTCTCGAACTGGTGGATACGGTAAACGCCTCTCTCCTCAATGCCGTGCGCGCCCTTTTCCTTGCGGAAGCACGGAGAATAGGAGGTCATTGTGATCGGCATCTGCTCCTCCGGGATCGTCTGGTCGATGAAGCGTCCGATCATGGAATGCTCGGAGGTTCCGATCAGGTACAGATCCTCGCCTTCGATCTTATACATCATAGCGTCCATTTCCGCAAAGGACATAACGCCTGTTACGACCTTGGAGCGGATCATGTATGGCGGAATGCAGTAAGTAAAGCCGCGGTCGATCATGAAGTCTCTTGCATAGGCGATCACAGCCTCGTGCAGACGGGCAATGTCTCCGATCAGATAATAGAAGCCGTTGCCTGCGACGCGTCCTGCAGCATCCATGTCGATGCCGCCGAAGCTTTCCATAATGTCGGTATGGTAAGGTACTTCAAAATCCGGCACCTTCGGCTCACCGAAACGCTGCACCTCGACATTGAAGCTGTCATCCCTGCCGATCGGTACGGAAGGATCGATGATGTTGGGAATGATCATCATCTTTGAGGTCAGCTTCTCGCCAAGCTCCGTCTGCTTTGCGGATAATTCCTCCAGAAGGTCGCCGTCCTTGGATACCTCTGCCTTAATTGCTTCAGCCTCTTCCTTCTGGCCCTTTGCCATCAGTCCGCCGATCTGTTTGGAGAGCTTGTTGCGCTTTGCCCTCAGCTCATCCGCCTCCGTCTGGACCTTTCTGAGCTCTGCGTCGAGCGCGATGCACTCGTCTACGAGCGGAAGCTTTTCATCCTGAAACTTCTTTTTGATATTTTCTTTGACAAGGTCAGGATTTTCTCTGACAAACTTAATGTCTAACATGATATCAGCCTCTCATTTTTTATAGTTTTGCGCTCTCTGTGCAGGAGCGCATGTATACCCGTTGTTTCCGCGCCTTAAACTGCGGCGCGCCTGATCCGTAACATTCTAACACTTCCGTTTTGGGGCGTCAAGGCGGGCCGTCCCGAACTCTGACCCGGAGTCTGTCATGTTTCTTCAGGGCATTAAAGTCCTTGCTGAACGGCCACATCCTGCTTTACATGCATTGTCTCTGTCATTTTAGGTTAAACTACAATACATTTTGATGATAAATCTCAGTCGTGCTTTCCGTAATCTCTGGCGCCGAAAATGCCTGTGCCGACCCTGACCAGCGTTGCCCCTTCTTCCACGGCAACCTGGTAGTCTCCCGTCATGCCCATGGACAGCACCCGCATATCCACATGCTCCGGAGCCGAAGCCGCGATCGTATCAAACAGACGCCTGAGCTCGCAGAAATACGGACGGTTGCTTTCCGGATCCTCCGTGATCGGTGCCGAGGTCATCAGGCCGCAGACATGGACATGCGGAAACGCGCTGACGGTTTTGACCGCCTCAATCGTTTCCTCCGGCGTAAAGCCCCATTTGCTGTCCTCATGGGCAACATTGACCTCCAGCAGGACATCCACGCTCACATCCTTCTTTTCTGCTTCCTTTTCGATCTGCTCCGCCAGCCGGATGCTGTCCACGGAATGGATCAGACTCGTCTTTCCGATGATATATTTGACCTTATTCCTCTGCAGATGCCCGATCATGTGCCAGTCGACACTGTTTCCGAGCGCCTCGTACTTTTCCGTCAGCTCCTGCACATAGTTTTCTCCAAATGCTCTCTGCCCCGCGGCAACTGCCTCGCGGATCATCTCGAGCGGCTTGGTCTTGCTGACCGCAAGCAGGATCACCTCTGATGGATCACGTCCTGCACGCGCGCAGGCATCCGCAATATTTTTCCTAACCTGTTCCAGATTCTCTCTTATCATATAATCGCCTGATTTCCTGTCTTATTTGATATATTTTTAGGATGTGCAGCCTGTCTGCGTGAGCCGGTGCCATAGACTGCGCATCACATACATTTACTCATATTTCCGGAAAATCTGCAGAAACCTCTGCACATTCGCCGCCACATCTCCCTTATAGACCGCGGAGCCTGCCACAAATACATTCGCACCTGCATGGATCAGGGTCTCCACATTGTCAGGGGTCACGCCGCCGTCGACCTCGATA